>NZ_FR892820.1:665-2079 GCF_000434895.1 Phascolarctobacterium succinatutens CAG:287 | reverse complement strand
AACAAGGATTCCATCCGGTCCTGCCGCAACAATGATATCCTTCAAGCCCATGCAAAGAATCGGCACATCCAGCTCGTTGACCACATGCACATTTTCGCAGGCCTCGTTTAATATTCCCTTGCCAATAACCTGCTCGTCCATTGCTTCCGTCAATGTGTTCCAGGTTCCAAGATCCTTCCACTGTCCTGCATAACGCATAACTGTAATCCTTGGTTCCTTTTCAACAACAGCATAGTCAAAGCTTATCTTAGTCAATGTATCATATTTATTGTAAAGGTCATAGTAATCGTCAAACTCTATAAGCTCATGTGCCTTAGCTAACAGATATTGCAGCTTAAAGGCAAATACACCACCATTCCATAAGGCTCCCTGCTTGATGTACTCTTCTGCAGTTTTGGCATCCGGCTTTTCCTTGAACATGCTTACAGTACTGATAGCTTCCTTACCATCAGGAATTATATAACCATATTTTTCACTTGGATAGGTAGGTTCAATTCCCATCAATACCAGATTATTTTCCGGTTGCTGTGCCAACGTTGCCAGCTTTTCAAAGGCAGCAAAATAGCTGTCATCTACATATGGATCAATAGGAGAAACTACTACAGCTTCATTAGCAGGCACATGCAGCACATCATGCAGGTAGCAGGCTGCCAACGCAATAGCAGGGAAGGTATCACGACGACAAGGCTCAACAGAAATACTTACATTGTCTTCCAGCTGGTTGCTGATCGATGAACCCTGACTTTTAGATGTAGCTATCGTAATCTGTGCCTTGCTGTCCACACTCTTAATCTGCTCATAAACCCTTTGCAGCATAGAATTATGCGAACCATCAGCATTCTTGAAAATCTTAATAAACTGCTTAGACCGAATATCATTCGACAACGGCCACAGTCTTTTACCACTGCCACCAGATAATAATACTACGTTCATAATCTGCTTCTCCTTATCTATAGAAAAGGCCGCGTTCCTGTCGGACACGCGGTCTTAAAATTTTAGCGTTCCGCACGCATTTCATTGGTCAAGAAGTCATGATATGCTAAACGTATACCATCTTCCAGCTCAGTTTTATATTTCCAGCCCAGCTTTTCTGCCTTGCTTACATCTAAAAGCTTGCGCGGTGTGCCATTGGGCTTACTGGTATCCCAACGAATTTCTCCTGTATAACCAATAACCTTGGCAACAAGTTCTGTCAGCTCCTTTATCGTAAGCTCCTTACCAGTACCAGCATTTACTGTTTCATCTCCGCTATAGTTGTTCATCAAGAACACGCACAGATTAGCTAAATCATCAACATACAGGAACTCGCGCAGCGGCGAACCATCACCCCAGCAGGTTACGAACGGCAATCCCTGCTCCTTTGCTTCATGGAAACGACGAATCAACGCAGGCAGTACATGGCTATGTGTCGGAT
>NZ_FR892820.1:0-641 GCF_000434895.1 Phascolarctobacterium succinatutens CAG:287 | reverse complement strand
GTGTCGGATGATAATTATCGTTCGGGCCATAAAGGTTTGTCGGCATAAGAGAGATATAGTCTGTTCCATACTGCTTATTCAAAAACTCGCAGTATTTCAAACCACTGATTTTTGCCAATGCATAAGCTTCGTTGGTCTTTTCCAGCTCACTCGTCAACAGGCAGCTTTCTTTCATTGGTTGCGGTGCCATACGTGGATAAATGCAGGAAGAACCTAAAAACTCCAGCTTTTTGCAGCCATTCTTCCAGGCACTGTGAATTACATTCATTTCCAGAATCATATTGTCATACATGAAATCTGCCAATGCTTCGCTATTTGCAACAATACCGCCAACCTTTGCTGCAGCCAGAAAAACGTATTCCGGCTTTTCTTCAGCAAAAAACTTTTCTACTGCATCCTGTCTGCACAGGTCAAGCTCCTTATGAGTACGGGTGATAATATTTTTATAACCCTGACGCTCCAGCTCACGCACATGATAATATTTTTATACCCCTAACCCCCCAGCTCCCGCACAATAGCCGAGCCAACCATTCCACGATGGCCTGCAACATAGATTTTGGCATTTTTTTCCATCATTATGAAAGACTTCCCTTCTAAACTTACTGAACTTTTTTTAAGGCAGCTTCTCGTTTTGCCAGCTC
>NZ_FR892819.1:78182-84557 GCF_000434895.1 Phascolarctobacterium succinatutens CAG:287 | reverse complement strand
CCCGCCATTATACCAATCCTGTTTTTCGTTTCGCAGTCTTTGAAATTCTTTTTCGTTATCTTCCCAGCTCATTTAATAATCTCCATTCATAACCTCATCAAGATAGCCACCGTTGACATTGCCGTCGCTGCCGTCAAAGTATGTTACGTGATACCAATCGTCAGCAATTTTTTCAGCTCTGGCTATGCCCGCTTTTGCTAACAGTGCATCACTGCCGCTAAAAGTCTTTGTGCTATCCCACAAGAAGCCCGGCTTTGTTACATAAGAACCAAAAGTCCGTGTGGTGATAGCCTGCTTCATGGCATCAACTAATACTGATTCATCCGGGTTCATGCCGTTGTGTTCGGCGCGGTACGTTCGTACCCACTGTTTGCCGTATATCTTTAGCCCTTGTTTTACTTTATCGTTAGAAGAAGTACCCATTACATACTTGCAAAGCCCGTCCCAATCATAAGCATATTCGCCTGCGCCACTCAACCAATTATCATAAGACTTATCCAATGAATTCATATCTGAATTAGTTGCTCCGTGGCTTCTTGCAAAAGCTAAAAATTCTGCCTTAGATTTAAACCTGCCTGCTTCCAGCATAGAAATCACTGCTTCTTTGCCGTCACTGCCAAGTTTAGCTATGGCTTCACGTCCACCGCCACCACTGCTTCCGCTTCTGCCTTGCGGTCCGTATATCGCCTCCACCGCATTACGGTATGTTACGTACTTGTCGGGGTCACTGCCTGCCTGGTTAGTAGCCCACGTCATAGCTTCACTGTAGCTTGTACCGTTATTAAACATAGCAAATATCTCATTCTTTATTCCTTCAAAAAGTTTGTTTTTCTTATAAGTTTCTATTCTGTCATGGTCTGCCTTAATAATGCGGTACTGCTTCATAATGCGGTCTTGCCCGTCTAGGCTTATATGTTTGTGTGCTACTGTGCCGCCTTTATAGTCCGTAAAGTCCAAATCAAGGTGCCCACCCGTAGAGTTTGTCGATGGATTAGAATATTCGTCCAATACCTTGATTCCTTTACTTTGCATATAAGAAATAAATTTCTTGCGATTGTCTGCGTTCTCTAGCCAGTCAGCTGCAACATCAAGTTTGACGCCTGCGCCGTGGCTGTGCTCACCGGCAGCGTGAATATCTGTACTATCCGTGCCGCTAGTGACAATAAGCTGTGCGCCGCTCAATGTGTTAAATTCTTTCGCAATATCAGAAAGGCCGATGGTTACTTGCTGCTTTACGCCATCAAGGGAAACACCGCTGTTCCTTACCCATGTAGTGCCTTCTGCCTGCGTTTCGACTTTGCCGCCTTCTGGTGAAAAAGCGTCCATGTTTTCAACCTCTTTGCGCACTGCTTCTTCATCGTCGCCATATTTAGCATACAAATCTTTAGCGGTATTTCTTTCAAAAGCGCTGCTCTCTTTATCGTATGCCACCTTCTCAAAAGCGGCTCGCTGATTGGCAGTCAGATAACTACCGTACTTGTCCATGATGTTACGCATAGTGCCATAATCTTCGTTGGTGATGCTTGCCCCGACGGCACTTGCTACCACCTGCCCAATGTTGGCTCTGCTCTTAGATTCGATAAACTCTGCGCCACGCTTGCCATATATAGCACTTGTCAGCAACTGTGTACGAATAATTTCATCTTGCAGCGCCTGCGGGTTGTTCCAGTTCTTCTGTACAAACTCGCAGGAGTTCTGAATATTATTGTCATAGCGCAAATCAGTGACTGCTTCTTTTTGCTTCTGCTCGTATTGGTCGACAGTCTGGAAGCCTTGCTGTGCGCTCTGATACATTAAATGGTCTAATGCAAGCTGATTCTTTTGGCTGTGCAGTTTGGTATTACTTAATACATCCTGCCTTGCCTTATTTATCTGCTCCGTATAACTGCTGCCTGCACCGGCAGTGCCTTCTAATTTCGTATTCATAAGGCCGCTTTCATCGTTGTACATGATGTTATAGCGGCTCTTATTAAATATATCCATAGCGTTAAGGATAGACTGTTTGTCCTCATCCTCTTGCTGTGCTTCTACTGCTACCGCCCATTTGTTGGCGGCACCGGCAATAGCGGCAAGTCCTTTGCCGCCGCTGCCATAAGCGTTAAGGTCACTCGATACCTTGACAGTCGCACCGCCGCCGGTACCTAAATTGACGCTGCCTTGATAACCTGCAATCTTCATACTGCACCTCCCTTACCAGTTCCATTTAGTAAAGCCTGCATTATCCATGAACGGGTTATTCTTCTTTGCCTGGTTGTAAAGATTGAAGCCGTTCATATTGCTAGCAGGAAGATTGAAATCACTGTTAGCATCGTACCATTCATCACCGCTTACTGTAGTTGTTCCCTTGCTGCCGCCAATCATGCCTTTAGAGTAAGCGTTCGCCGCCGCACCTACAAGCGTACTAAACATCTGCATTTTGCCGTTGGCTTTAGCGTTCTTCGCCGCCGCATTATATGCGCTTGCCTGGTTGCGATAATTAACCTCGTTTACATAAGTGCTCCACGCATCATTACGCTGATTCTGCAACAGATTCATACTGTCTTTTTTGTAAGCGTCCTCACTGCTTGAAAGAATATCGCTGACACTGCCGCTGCCGGTTAGCCCGCTGCTGCCGGCCGCCGCCAGTGCCTGCCCTCTTGCAAGCCTCATTCTATCGTTGAGTTGGCTTTGCTTCTGCGCATACGCTTCTGCCTGCTGCTCACGTTGGCGGCTCATAATAGCCGCGTTCTGCTGTGCAGCCTGCGCCTGCGCTTTATATGCCTGCTCCTGCTGTTTGGCCTGCTGATGTTGTCCGCTTAACTGCATAACAGTTTGCAGACCCATTAAGATTCCAAGTGTACCCATTACGCTCACTCCCCTCTATATGGAATATAAAACTGATAAAATTTCTTGCCGTCCCAACCTGTTTTAGGCTCTACCAAAAATACCGCTCCCAAGTGTCTTAAATAGTTAATGCTAGTGCGGTTCTTCTCGTAGACGATATTGTGCAGCAGTCCATGTTCACGCGCCCATTTATTCAGCACTCTTTTAGCCTCTTTGAAAAGCAGGCTCTTTGTGTAACCATTATAAAGTTCGTTCGTGCCTACCATCCAGATTCCGCGCCCTGGCGCGCCCCATTCCATAGTGCCCTTGCCGAATATCGCAAGCAGTTTTCCGTCCTCACCACGGTACACCCTTGTTTCTTCGTCAAGCTTGATACTGCCAATAAGCACAAATACCGGGTCACTGCTTGCTTCCAAATCTTCCTTATCATGCGGCCGTATATCTTGCATAAGTTCTTCAATCAACGGCACAACATTTTCTTTTGACTTATTATCAAGGATTTCAACAGTCCACTTCTTAGCCACCGAAAGACACCTCCCGCACTACCGCCAGCAAGTTAAAAGGATATGGCTCATCCGTAACGATAATCACTCTGCCTTCGTTGTTAAAGCCGCCAATAGGCAAAGTCATATGCTTGTCGCCGGTAAATAATTTAATATCGCTCACTGCGTTCTGCTCATCAAAGTTCATCAAGTCCATAGTATTTATATCCGGCCCGACCATGCCGCCAAGAGAATTACTTAAACGCAGGATGCAATTACTAATCTGCTTTTTGCGTCCTTGCATAGTGCCGTCACCAGTCTTAATTTCGACGTTTGGAAGTTCCACGATACTTCTATAGGGCAAGCCAATAAAAGCGTGTTGTACGGCCGCCGGGAGCGTCACAGTGCCGTCTTGACTTACTGTCAGTCCGCTATACATTCTTCCATCACCGATAACAGTAACTTTTTCACCTGCCAATTCTGCCGCATCAATCTCTGTTTCCCCACTGCTCTTTTCAGCAGTGCTATACTCAATAGCATTATCAAGCATAATATAATCGTCGGGGTTATTGCTCTTTGCAGGATTCTTTGCCAGATATTCGATATTGCGTACTGTCACGCCGTTTATTTCTCGTTGTACTACAAGATAAATAATATCCTCGTCGCCTTCCTGCACTGCCGCCACAGCTTCAATCTTGCCTTGCGTTTCTATCGTCGACCAGGCATATACTTTTTGTTCCATGATGTAGGATAAGCAAGCCATGCTGCCGTCGCTTCTCACAAAGTATATAGTGCTGTCGGGTTCCTGCTTGTATGCACTGTCGACAATCTGTACATTCTCTATGATATGCTTTGCCAGCAAGGTTAAGTCATTGCCGCCGTAGCTGTCTGTTTCATAGCTATATGCCATATCCCTTACAGTGCTTCCACGGCCTTGTACAAACACGATTCTGCCGCCAATCATCAGCGGCTCAACAGTGCTGCATCCGCGTGTAGTCTGCATTTTCAGTACGGCCTTAGATGGGGTTACAGTATCGCTGCCGCTTACTGTCCATTCGTTGCCAGCGGTCAAGACAATTAAATCGGTGCTTGCTATCAAATGCAAAATCTTAAACTGCTTGCGGCTTACAAACGCAAGTGCTACTGCACTATCATCGGTAACAGTGCCGCTGGCTTTCTCTACACTGAAATTGCCGTAATCACCGGTTCTGCTCATCCATACCATGTAAGGCTGCTTCTTCGTGCCGCCAAAACATAGTCTGTCTTGGAAAAAGCACAGTGTTTGCGGGTAGCCGAATTCTTCACTCCATGCGCCCCACAAGAAATTAGTAGTCATATCTGTTGAGCCTAACTCTTTTTCAACATGAGCTTTTGCCGTGCTGTCGCTGGTGATTTCAGTAAGCTTTACAACGCCTTCCGCATTGTAGGCCATTGCTGTTAAATCGACAGTACAAGTTCCGCTAGTTATAGTGCATACTGCTCTTAGAAATACCGGTTCTGTTACACTGCCGCTTTCAGACGGATTGTAGTCATTTCCGGATGTATATTTCCTGTATTCCTTCCAACTTTCGCCATCGTCGCTCTTTTCTATAGTAAAACTACCGCTCCAGGTTCCGTGACTGATAACCTTCCAATTTTCGCCTACGCGTACTCTTTCCGTAGTGCCGTTGCTAGTTGATACAGTCTTGCTGGCAATCTCTTGTTTAAGTTTGATATACGCACCAGGCTTACTGCCGGCGAAAATATTCTTGTTGCTCGTCAAGGTAATATCGCCTGTTGTTCCCGAAGGTGTCAATTCTTTATTGCCGGTATATAAAATCTTTGCCCAACCATCAGCGCCTGCTTTGCCAGCATTGTCTTTATATTTAGTACCCGCAACACCACCAATACCGCCACCACCTGCGCCATAGGTTGTGCCTTGCACGCCCCTTGTGCTTTCGTAACTGCCGTCAATAGATACACGGCTACCACCGCCACCGCCGCCGCCACCTCTACCGGTCAAGCCGCAAGCAGTACTGTTTCCGCCATTGCCGCCACTAGAGGCTGTTCCGTAACTACCTTTGCCGCCGCCGCCACCGCCGCCGCTACCGACTGTAATCGTATAACTTGTGCCTTTATCCAGCGTTACAGTTTTTATAATGCGCTCCCCATTGCCACCTGCGCCGCCGCCAACACAATAGTAAGTGTATCCGTGTTCACGCGGTTTTGAATATTTAACGCCGCCACCGCCACCGCCGCCTGCACCAGCTATATCAATCTGATATTCACCGGTTACAGTCGGTTGGAAATTATAAGTGCCGGGCACTGTATAGCTTATGCCGCTATAATTTTCAAGTGAGGTTGATTCGTCGAAATACATATCAGTAATTTCAAAATCAGCAAACCGCCAGTCAGTGTCTGAATATCTTGCAAGCTGTTTTACGGGATATTTGCCGCTGGCGATAAACATAGTATCTGCGCTTTGAACAAATCTCAAATCTTGCAGCATATCCGCCGTGTACGGTGTCATAACTTCTATGTTTATATAAAGTCCGTTCTTATGCACCCTTATATATTTCTCGCCAAGCTCCAAAAGATAGTCGGTGCTATCTGCGCCGTTGAATGGTACCAGGATGCACGCTTTGTCACTATATTTTGTTCGTGCCATATACTTCATGCCCGGTCTGCGATAAATAGGACCGTGCGGCTTGATAAGGCAGTTATAGGCTTGCAGTACCGCAAGCTGGTACTTATCCAAATCGACGCGGTTGGCAACTTCGGCGCTGATTTCGCCGCCGGTAAACGCAGGCTGCAATAAATAATAAGGTGTTAACCCACTAGCCATAATTACGCCCTCCCGTCAAAGTATTTACTCGGGTAGTCCGGCAATTCTTTCTTTTCGCTTGCCGTGGTATACTTTGCTTTTTGTAATGCCGCCATTGCAAGCTGATACTGTGTCTGCTGCAAGCCGCTGTTGCCGGTAAGTTGTACGCAGATATTAAACGCCAACATATGAGTAAACGCACTCAAAAAATCACTTGAAAACATTTCCACATCGTCAACGTCATAGGTATATTCAAGCCATGCAGCA
>NZ_FR892819.1:58034-78155 GCF_000434895.1 Phascolarctobacterium succinatutens CAG:287 | reverse complement strand
CAGCAGGAATGTTGCACCCTATGCCAAGCACGTTGTCGCTTGCCATATATAAGTCCCATTCTTCCTGCTGCTGTTCGCCTGCCCTTATCATTGCGCCGGTGTCAGCGTCAAATATCTTGCGCACAGCAAGGCACTTTTCGGGGTAGGCGTAAACGTGGGACCAGTACGGAGATTCGATACTAAGTTCTGCAAGCTTGCTCACGCGCTTTGCAAATCCCCAAGTGTAGCTTCTTAATAACTCTTTGCGGGTAGGCTCATAAAACAGTTTGCACTGTCTGGCCAACTCCGACTGCTCATCTATATTGCTTATACGGCCTTTGGCGATATGAGCCAGCGCCATATTACATACATCGGTAATGTTAAGCATTTTAACTATTCCTCCTTGATTATTAAAAAAGGGAAGAGCTTTCGCCCTCCCCTTAAAGTACTAAATCAGCCCGGCCAGTTCGGAACAGTTTCAGTCAAGCCAGCAGTCAGTTTGCCGCCGCTTGCGCCGGTAACAGTCAGTCTGGAAAAAGCCTTCATGCCATACGGCAGTTTTGCTGCAACCAAAATACCCTTTTTGCTGGCAGCAAGAGTATAAGTCGCCACAACAGTTTTAGCGCTGAAGCTTTCGCTGTCAGAAGTTTCCAGCGCCGCAGTGATAGTGCCGCTAGTAGCTAAGGCGGTCGGCGCAGTGATAACAAGAAATAACGGGTCGGCCGCATCACCGCCGCCAACGTTCGCAATTACATTGCTGGTCAAGGAATTGTCCATGTACATATTTTGCTGGTCAAAAATCATTGTTATTCACTCCTTCCGGTTACACGACTGCCGCTTCGGTTTCGCTCTGGCAGTCAAGTTTCTTAATCTGAATACCTGAAAGGTACAGTTTAGGCGGTGCGTCCATAAAATCTTGACGGGTAACATGAACATTGTTCTTGTTGTTCAGATAGCACTCCAGCCAAGAGTATACGCCGTCAGATACATACGCAACCGGCGCTTTCGGGTCTTGCAGACGGTTCTTTGCGAAGATGAATTTATTCATCAGTTCGCGTTGTGCACTGTCAGTCAAAGAGTTAAGCTTTTGGACATCAATATTGCACACGCGCACAATAGAACGAACATTTTGTACCGCCAAGCCACACTTCCAAGAGTACAAGGTCTGCAATGCACGGAACGGCTTGTTGTTCTCGTCGTATACATCACTTTCGCCCAAGTCCTCAGTCTTCAAGCCTGCCTGGGTGCCTTTAGGATATACACCCATTACGCGGCGGTCGCCCCAGTCTACGAAGTAGATAGAAGCATTAGTGTTAGTACCAGGAGTACCCGCGGAAATTACCTGGTGGCCTGGAGTGCCTTTGCCGCCGTCGGTCAAAGTATTGTAGCGAACCGCAATACCATTGAAAGTGTCCGGGTCTTCATCTAAGTTGCCGTACAAAAATTGACGTGCAACGTATTGGCCCATGCCTTCTACGTGTGCATCATCCTCTGCCATACGGAAAGCCTGCGGATTCGGTTTGCCGGAAAGCAATTCAACGTCCACGCAGGAACGGTCCTCCAAGTGCATACATACATCAATGCGCTGCTTTACAGTGCCTTTAGTCGGAGAAGTACCGCGGTTAATACGACGGATAGACGGAGAAGGCAGGCTCGCACGAATAGTAGTTTTAGTACCAATCGGCAAATCGCCTTCCATCCACCGAATATCTTCCATAATAGGATTAGATTCGTTAAGTACTTCCATAACGCGGTCAATAGCGCCTTGCGGAGTTAAGTACTTTCGTAAGTCACTCATAGTTTGGGAGTAACCAATAGTAGCCATAATTTCATCATCCTTCCTGTTTTTTAATTAAAAATTAAAGATTATTTGTACCTGCTCCAGTCGGTTTTCGGGTACATGTTTGCGGCAACACCTTGTGCAGCGTTTAAGCCTTGCGCTCCGTTTTGTGCAGCCAAGCCGGGGTCCTCGCCAAGCAGTTCGCCAAGTTTCGCAAATGCTCTCACGATTGCTATCTGATTGCCTGCGCCGGTAACTTCCAATGCTTCACGCACATTCAAGCCCGGATACATTGCCTCCAACTTGCGGCAGGCAGTATCACAAAGGCCCTGTACTTTGCCCAAGTCTGCGCCCAGTGCTGTTTTTGCTTCGTCGCCCCATTTAGCGATTTCCTGTGCGCGGAGCTGTTCCACGCCTTGTACTACACGGCTTGCATACTCTGTGCCGTACTTTGCAAGCGCTCTTGCCTGGTCATTGCTAAGGTTCATGCCCTTAATAACATCCACAAAGCGTCCTTGCTCATCAGCACTAAGCTCATAGCCTTCTGGCATCTCTACTCCTGCAAAGTCATAATTCACTGTGCCGGGCTGCTGTTGTGTGCCTTGCCCATTACTTCCGTTCCCTGCAATAGTGCCGGAAGCACTTGTATTATTAGTTGCATTAGTAGTAGTCGTTTCTGCCTGCTGCTGTTGTGTCGCGGTATTGGGTTCAGCCTGTTGCTGTGCGCCTTCGCCGTTCACAACTGTGTTTTCGCCGTTCTCGCCCATTAGTTATTCCTCCTTGTTGTTATCTACATATTCCACTGCCAGCTCTTGTAGCTTTAGTTGGAATTCTGCATACTCCATTTCAGCCTGCTGCTTTAGCTCTATGCCTTGCAGCCCAAGTGCTAAAATGCTTTTGATAATGCCTAAGCCTACGTCGCGGCGGCCTTCGTTATAGAAAGTCTTGCTGTTGCCGGTAAAGCACATAGAGTTTACTTTGGTTACGTCAAGCATACGCATCAAGAACCAGCGTCCGCTTTCACTCCCCAGCAGGTCAAGTAGGGCTTCTTTATCCCTTCTTGCCTGCTCTCTTACCATGTACTCTGTCAGCAGTGCTTGCCTTCTATCCTCGCCGGTATTGGATTTATATTTAAACTGCTCGCTCATTATTCCCAACCTCCCGGCACGCCTAGCCAGCTTGTAATAGCCGGGTTGGAATCATTCGCCGCCGCAGTAAGATTTTTGGCCGCCTCTGCCGCAGGAGCCGCAGCCTGTGCCATTGCCAAGCCTTCCTGCATTTCCTGCTGCCGTTGCATTTCCTGCTGCTCTTGTTTGAGCATTTCTTGTACTTCTTCATCACTACGCAATGCCATTGCAGGCACGCCAAGCATTTCAAAGTATTTTGTAATAGCACCCAACGGGTTAATCTTCTTCGTAACTTCTGGCCATACTTGCGCCATCTGTCCGGTCTGTGCTATCGCCTGTTCGATATTCACAAGTCCGCTCATCTTCTGCGCCTGCGCCAAAGGTGAAATATAGTCCACTTCTACATCCTCTTCACTCAAAATGTCTTGTAGTTCTTCCGGTACCGGTGGGAATCCACCGCTTCTGTCGATGATGTTATATACACGTTGAAGAATCAGTGTTAAGAATTCATCCTGCAATCGCTCAACCACGGGGCCTAGCTGTTGCAGTTTTTCCTGCGTTCTCTCCATAACCTCTCTAGCAGTCATGCGGCTATTATCAAGGTTATCTAACATCAAGAACAAATCAGCACTGTATGCTCTCTTTATAGCATCCTCAACGCGAATAATTTCTTCCTGCGCGTCCTTCAAGTCAAGGTCAACCGCGAACAAAGGCTTAACCATATCTTGCGTCTGGTCATCTACGGCTGTTAGACCGCCAGGCATCAAGTTAATACCGCCGTTGCCACCAACCAATTATTTTCCCCCCGCCGTTATTCATAAGGCTTGGGCTGCCTTGCATCGGCGGCTTTATCTTTAACTCTATTGCTGTGAGATAATCTTTTTTCAGCAGTTGCAGCATTTTACTGTCGCCTTCTGCAAACCACGCAGGACCTCTTGCGTATGCCTCATTGCCGCTGACAAGATAACGCGCTACCGGTACTGCTTCTTCTTCAAAGCCGCCAACATACAAGTATTCGTCACTCTCTGACTTTTCCAACCAGTACACGCTTCTATACGGCATATTCAGTCTGTCCATGTAGCCAGGCAGCTTATCACTGTTAGGCTCTACCATCCAGCAGACTTTATACTTCTTAGTAAGATTGGTCTGATTGTCTAACAGTCCTTTCAGATTGTCGGGCAAAGCGTCTACGCCGAAGCAGTCTGCTAGCTGCTGCAAAGTCATATCGTACTTTCTTGCAAAAGTAGTTACCTTGCCGAAGCCGTCTGCTTCAAGTGCATAAGTACCGATTGTCATTGTCTGGAATCGTACGCCGTTTTCTGCGTCGTAGAATATAGCCATCGGGCACTGCCCAAAAGGCAACTCCAGATATACAGTATGGATGCTATTATAGAAGTTGCTCTTTGCAAGCACGCTTGATACAATCTCTTGTCTTGTGTCAAGCACCTTCATAGCCTCAACATTCGTATTCAGTTCCGGCCGTCTATATGCAAATCTGAACCACTGGCGGCTCGGCGGTGTAAGTCCGCTCATAACGCCTGCGGCGAATACCTGCGCCGCTCTCCAAGCTACCCCGTGCACAATCTTTAAGTCACGTCTGCGTGCGGAATTGGTCTTGTCTGCCGTATCGTCAAACTCACCGACAAACGGGAGCTGATAATCTCTTATCTCTTTCCATCTGTCTACCCAATCTCGCCTATCCTCGTACATGCTTTTAAGCTTACGCACCAAACGTTGGCGGTCTGGCAAGTTCTTTTTCAGCGGCACCCCGTCACTAGGAAGTGTTCCCTGTGGCTTGCTCGCCGCTATCGTTTGAAAGTTCATAAGCTGTTACCTCTTAGCCTAAAGTATTACGGCCGCCCTCGCCGCCACTAGCAATAGTGCTTGTCTGCGTAGATGAAAAGCCTCTGCGTTTCTTCTTGTTACTGTCGCTGCCGGCCGCAACTTCGCTGCTTGTCGCAACGGTAGTCGGTGCCGGGTCCACCTTTTCAATAGTCGGCATGTTGCCGCCACCGAATAATTTTGCAATGCCACCCATTTTTAAATCGCCCCCATAATTGAATATTCTGTGTTGCACATCAGCACTTTAGGCTTTCTATCGTCAAACCCTAACTGCCTTAACGGAACCTTCCTTGCAAATGTTAGTGCCAGGCCGTCTGCAAGGTCCGGTGAACGTCCTAGCTTTTCTTTTATCTCCTCTTTAGGCGTTAGTATTAAACGCCCATTCTTAGAGTACTTATAGTGAATGACTGCAAGCTCTTCTCTTAGTCCAGGTTCATCCGGCAAAGCTCCGCCATCTTCTATCCAGTCTTTCAGTTTGAAGTACATCTCTGCTCTGATATTCTCATAGCGCTTATTCTCTATCGCCGCACCTTGAAATGGTATCTCTCTCAAAGCCGTGTACCCCATCTGCCGTAATCTGTCGACTACGCCAGCACCCATGTTGCCAACGTCTATAAAGGTCATATCTGCCTTGTGTTCATCCATTGCCAAAGCAATATAATCTGCCGTCTGCATCGTGTTCAGCTTCTTATAGATTCTCGGCTTAGCATATGCCATTAAACCCTTACGCCGCCATATGCACGTTCTGTCATCGCCAAAGCGCGCTATATCAGCGCCTTGCACCAGCGGCATATCATAGGGAACATCCTTTTCTGTCAGCTCTCTACTGAAAGCCTTATCTAGTTCCTCCAGGCTGAAAAGCTCGTTGATTGCCGATACGCTAAAGTCACACAAATACTCTTGTCTGAATTCTACCTCCGGCATATCCTCTTTCAGTTCTTCTATGCTCTTTGCGTCTAAGATGCCGCTATCGTACACGTTCGACAAATACGCAAAGTAACGCTTATTCGTCTTGGCCTTCTTGTACATCTCATAGAAGTTGTTCTGCCCCTTAGGTGTACCGATGAAATAGCAATAACCTTTTCTGTCGCCATTCTCTATCGCAGGTCTGATAATCTGCGTCCACATCTCCGGCTTCATATCCGAATACTCGTCAAGGATTACGCCGTCCCAATATGTACCGCGCAATGCGTCGGGATTATTTGCACCAACGATATATATCCTCGCTCCCTGCGCTCCAGGTATTTTGCTGGGGAATTCAACATACTTTTTAGTTTCATTCACCTTGATGCCCTCTATGACGCTTGTGTAATACTTCAATGGGCCCCACGCGATAATTTCCATCTGTGCGCTGAACGGACCTACTAAAGCATACTGCGGACTGATTAAGTCGCTCTGCAAAGCATCCCTTATAAGGTGATTCACCATTCCGATGGTCTTACCAAAGCGGCGGTGTGCTACGATTACTGCAAAGCGGTGTCTGCTTAATTCTTTATGCAGTACCTTCGCCCATGCAGGTCGCGGAGTATATGGTATCTGTATTATGTTTTCCATGTTTACCCCCTTGAAAAAATCGTTTTGGTAATTTTTGGTATTTACCTCCCCCCGGCGGCTGCAAAATTTTTGGGCCCCACCCCCACTCAATGTCAGCGGAAAAGGCAAGAACCAAAATCAATTTTTGCGAAAAGCCAGGGAAATCACCAACGCCAGCGCCGCCAACCAACCAATCAGAACCAACACCCAACCAAAAACAAAAACGTGGTAGGCCTGCCGCATGAGCCACGCAGGAACGGCCGTAACATATGCCAGGCGAACACCTGCCGCTAACATCATCCGCCACGCCGCCAGCATCTGGAATCATCAGCACAGCCGCAGCAGCAGGATAATATTTTACGTCCGATAATAAGGATTATGTTAAAAGCTCTATATATGTTTATGTTTTAGTAGCATCTTCTGAACAATCGTTTACTATTACTGCGTCATCTGCCGCGCCCCAATGATACACAGCCGGGCCCTTGTTGGCTTGCGTCTGCTTGTCAAACGCGCCTATGCTCTCTGCATATAGCTTTGATGCGGCTAATTTATCCTTGTTGCTGGCCTTGTTGTCGGTCATTATCTTGAGCCAATAGGCCTGCAGGTCCTGCACAGCCAGGACGGCAACGGCTGCGCCCTGCTGTTTGAGCAGCGCCGCACAGTCCTCTAACGTCTGCGGCGTTGTCGCTATTGCCGGCGGCCTGCCTCTTGTCGGTGTATTTGTGTTAGCTAATAAACTTTTAATCTTAAACATTTCTATCGCATTCTCGTTACAATCTCTGTAACTGTATATATAATTAATATTATCAATAATGACAATCAGTAAACAATATATAAACAATATATATTGAAAAGATAATCATTATTTACCAGAAAAAGACAATAAAAAAATGATTGAAAGAACTTATCTGTCAATCATCAATTAAATTATATTTATTATCTTGCTATAAATTATATGCCTTAAAAAAAGCTATTAAGTCAATGATACATTATTATATTTTTGTGAACGGCGTTAATCTATTATAAATGTTGCTGAATAAAAAAGAACGGCCGCACGCTGAACATCTGCCAGCGAGCGGCCGTTGCTATCCTCTTATAATGTTGTTATTTACCCTCTGCGGGGCTGCCGTCATCTGCTGGCGGCGCGGGGAACGTCAGAACGGCGCGCCCGGCATCATCTACAAACGCCAGGCGAACGCCGCAGGCCTGCGCCAGCTTAACCAAATCATTAATAGCCCAGCTGTTACGGCTCAATTTGTTCCGCACGGCGGGGACCGTAATCCCCAGGCCGTCAGCCAATGCCTGCGAACTCATGCAGCGCATAGCAATTAGCCCCTTGATTATAGCTTTACTGTTATCCATGTTTTACACCTCCATTATCCGTTGTCTACATTATACCGCATAGCGGTGTGATTGTCACCAAAAAAATAAAAAAATAATCAAAAAAGGTATTGACAAGCATAATCAACGACGTTATAATATAACTGTAATCAAGATACAGATACCGAATAGCGGTATACATTTAAGGAGGAACAAAAAAATGACTAAACGCATGGAACAAACTCAAAACGCTAAAATGGTTCAGCTGGCGCTTTTCCGTGAATACGGCTTCCAGCCGTGCTTGAAGGACATTAAAATTTTGAACACCCGCGACTTTGACGAATTCCCGGGGCACGTTGAAGCACTCTACACGGTAGTCAAAGGCCATTTCTATAATGTCTTTTTTGATGTTACCGGTGAAGCAACCGTTTACAAATATTAAGGAGGCCGAAACAATGAAAATTAAAAACCTGCGAATCAAGCAACTTATGAAAGTTGCAAATCTTATGAACCGCTACCCGGCATTAAGCGAGGCACAGCAGGAAGTCTATCAATACGCAACAAACATCGTGTATCTGATTTTTTAAAGCTGACGGCGGCCCCGTTGGGGGCCGTAAAGCTGCCAGGCAGAAGGTCCGAAGCCCTAGCCACAGCCGAAAGGAGAGAATAAGAAAATGACTTTTGAAAAGTATAATGCGAACCCAGAAAATAAGAATATCGGCGATTGCTCAATTAGAGCAATCTGCACGGCAACCCCGTTAACCTACCAGCAGGCTAAAAAGCTGCTTGAAACAAAGGTATTCGAGAGCGGCGCTGCATGGAACACCGTGAAGAACATCACCGCCGCCCTGGCTGACCTGGGAATTGAAGTTAAAGCCGCCAGCCGTGAAACAATCAACAGCTTTACAAAGCATTGCGACAACAGCGCCAGCTACGTTGTTTTTGTAGCAAAACACGCCGTAGCCGTTGTCAACGGTGTTATCTATGACACATGGGACAGCAGCCGCCGTTTTGTTAAATTGATTGCCAAAGTCAGCCGCGAAAAATTTGCCGAACTGAAGCAAAAATACAACCCGGAACCGAATAAGGAGGAAAGAAAAACCATGGACTGGAAAAAGATTTTTGCCGCTTGTGAAACAATTGAGGAGTTAAAGAAGGCTTTTAAAAAGGCCTGCATGAGCTGCCACCCCGACAAAGGCGGCAGCGCCGCCGAATTTAAGGCAATGAGCGCAGCGCACGACAAGCGCGCTGCTGAACTTGCCGAAAGCGAAAGCCGCCAGGAGTGGCAGCGCAACAAAAAAGCGGACGGCACTTACAAAACCGCCGCCGAAATCCTGGCCGAACAAGCGGAATTTGCCGAAATCCTGGCCGTGCTCATGGGCTTGAAAGGCCTTGAAATCGAGATATGCGGTAGCTGGTTATGGATAGGCGGCGAAACGAAAGAGAATAAAGACGCCTTGAAAGGCGCCGGCTGCAAATGGGCCAGCAAGAAAAAACTTTGGTACTGGCATGCTGGCGAGTGGGTGAAGAAAGTCCGCCGCGCGTTGACTATGGAACAAATCCGCGACCTGCACGGCAGCGAGTTTTTGAAATACCGCCCGGAAACGCCCTTGTTACAATAGCCGAAACGCCGCCCCGTGCGGCGTATACCGGGGACCGGCCGCCCCGGTACTGATGAAGCAGGCCAAAACAGAACCTTGAAAATTTTAAAAGCGAAATAAAGGAGGAAGAAACCATGAGCAAAGCCGAGCAATTAGTAAAAGCTATAAAAGCGAGCCTTGCAGCCGTGGAACCGCGCCGCGCGCCTGCCTTTACTTTTCTTGCTTCTGTTCTGCCCTGGCCTTCTGGAAGCTGTTGGCGTTTATGTCAATCCGTAATAGTCCTTCTTGAATCGCCAGCATGAGTAGGCCGTCAATGAATGAGCGGCGTCGAAGCGCGTACACCTGCGGGCTAATCTCATCCATAACGGAGATTTTGCGGACCGTCCAATGGTATACATACCGGTGCTGAATCGCCTTATAAGACTTGTCACCGAACCGCTGCCGAAACAGAAGAAGCGAACGTTCCATAACATCCAGCCATTTTTCCGGCTGATAAACCAAAAACGCCTGCCCAAGATAAATACACCGAACCGCAGCAAGCGGCGTTACTGCCTGAATCGCAAGGCGTGCCGTAGAATCGCCGCCGGTCCTCATATCAAATTCCAAGCGTTCCGCCCTCTGCTGCATCCTGGCAGAAACAACCGCTTTACCTATTGCATTTTTAGCAAAGAGCAAACTCTCTGCATAGTCTGCTGCTTCTGCGTAATCCATTTTCTCTACCAGTCCACATCATCGAGCGGGTCTCTCTGTTCTTTCGAAGGATACGGCGCTGTGCTTTTCGCAATCTTTACGCTTTCCAAATGCTCCAGCAGTAAATAGCTTGCTTTAGAGTTCTTGCCATTCCTATCCACGTATAAATCAGTCTGGAAGCGTCCGCCGACAATAACTTGCGTGCCTTTTGTGATGTAGTTGCTGATATATTTAATCAGTCCTGGGATAAAGCAGCGGCAAGAAATGTAGTCATAAATTTTCTTTCCGTCTTTGTCAAGGTACGTTCTGGAACACTGAATTTCAAGGTTGCATACCTCTTTGCCGTTCTTCATAACTTGCACCGTAGGTTCAAATTTTACCCACCCGAGTATTAAACAATTATTCAACATTATAAATTTTCACCTCAACTTTTGGCGTATCACTATATTTTTTAGAAACTGTAAGTTTAACAATCTGTTTATCATCCTTATAGACAATACCAGTTATAGAATCAAGAATAATTTTTGCGACGTTGTCAACATCGGGTTTTTTAATCGGCAGTTGCAAGCCGTTTAAAGCCTGCTCCTTGAATTTTTTCGACTTGCTGGCAGGAATACCCACGTCAGCTATTATCTCTACTCCCAACGGCAATTCCGTGAGCGTCAGCCCTATTCTTTGCATTGCTTCACTAGCAAGCAATTTGACATAGGCTTTATAGTTGCGGCTTATCTCCGGGTCGTATGCTTTTACAAATCCGCCATGAGTAGAAAAGCGAGGCCGTCCCTGCGCCGTCGGTTCGCCTGGAATCGTGAATATTAAATTCATTTCGCTATATCCTCATCAGTGCAGCAGCGGCACAAAAGGTTAATGCAATCTCTGTGCGCTTGCAGCATTTCACTTTCTTCCTTTGCCAGCTCCGCCATGTATAAGCCAATCAGACTATATACGGCAATGTCTTTCAGACTTTCGGCAATTTTATCGCCGTGAATATCATGGGTATAAACAAAAGCGATATGCTTTGCCGCATACGCTTTCAGTTCCTCAAAAATTCCCTCTGCATCGTCCGTGTGTCCATTCAGAAGCGCGCCGCGGCGGAAATTGGCAAGCTCATCTGCGCCGGAGGAATACTGTTCATGCTTTTTCTTAAACAGCGCCTCCAATTCGTCAAGCTGGCTATACATAAATTCGCTTAAACTTTTATTCATATTTCGGTGCCTCCTTCACATCGTCAACATAATATACAACCTTAAATTCTCTTTCTGCTTCCGCTTCTGCTTTCGCCTTCGCTTCTTCCGGTGATTCAGCGTATACATATTCTGGGAGTCCCATATTGGGGAACGCTATACTTTCCCACCATACTAAATAACGTTTCATTCTTATTTGTTGTCCTCTTACTTTCAGCCCTTCTTGCCATCGCCAATCATCTGTATAGTATTGTTTGCGCGAATTTTGAATTTTGATTACAGGCGTAGCTACATAAATACGACCACCACCCCTGCCAGCATGCAATATCACGTTACCAATCTCTAACATGCGTTTTATGCGCCACTCTAAATCATAGCTCATAATCAACGCCCATTTCTTTTGCCACGGCAGGCAGCGCAGATTTCGCTTCTTCCCGGGTGCGATATACCCAGCCTTTGTCTAATAAAGCACGTTCATAGGGGTGCGCATCCCACTGCTGTTTCACAACAACCCACTCTTCACTAAGACCTCCGAAAGAAAACGTATAATAATCATCACCTTTTCTAGGCTTCCACGGCAGTTTGACGATTGCAGCTTTACCGCAAATAATGTCTGCCAACGGCTCTTTTTCATATTTACCGCTATCGCCTTTATGGACAAACAACCCTGCTAGGGTAAAGTTGCAAATTATTTCAAAGCGTGTTTTATACACTACCTTAAATTCTTCACCTAGCGTCACGCCCAACATTTCGGCTATTTGCGGAATTAAATTAGCCATGTTATCACTCCTTCATAGCCTTACTCGCCTTTAAAATTTTCTCAATTAGCTTATCCACGGCCTTGTCCGCAAGTTCGCCGGTAGCTTCAATGTTTGCTGGTGTTATACGCCCTGCCACATACATCGCAATCATTTCATCTTTAGTTGGAACAGCTATTGCAAGCGCATCAACAATTAAGGCTACGCAGGTTAGTTTCTTCGTGAAATTTAAAAATGCTTTACCAAGGCCACAGCCAATGTCGCAATTATCGAGGCTTGAAACAATCCCTGTTATGCTTATGCCAGCACCCATTGTTAGTAAAACTCCTGCTACAACGCAGAAGTGATGTATCATGTCCATTCTTCCTGCCCAGTAAATCAGCCACGGGCTGACAATCGGCTCGTTCATTTACTTATACCCCCTCAATCTTTCTGCCGCACCAACAGCAGTGTGACTGTCCAAAATTCTCGAACGTACCGCCACACTTTTTGCAGCGATAAATCGGTAACACCCCTTCATAGCGTCCTGTATACACCGCCACCGCTGTACGGTCAAGCTCATGCTTTAAAGCTGTTAATACAACCTTTTTCTTTTTTATTCGGGAGATAAACCATTTTATATCTTCATCTGTCAAGCAGACTTGAAGTGCGAATTTTGAATGCGAGATTTCAATTTTAGTTTTCTCAATCTGTTCACGCAACATCTTTTCACGTTGCGGCAGGCTATCCCACCATTGTTTACGTTCTGGAGTCATTACTCTTCCTCCTTTTCAATTTCTGCACGAATAACAGCCATAGCCTTATGCAGATAATCAACATCGCCGCTAAGCAGCCATTCTTCCAGCTCTGCATTAACAGCCTTGAACAATTTTTCTTGTTTATCCATTGTTCGCCCTCCTTGTTTATCTTTTTACTTCACGGATGGTAATCTTTGCTTCTATAAGTCCAAACTTGCTATCTTCTTGATAAGTGTAAGTTTCCGCCTGTTCATCAGCTCTCATAGGACGATAAAGCACCCACATATTGTCATTTTTCCATGTAACAAGTTGCAACTTCTGATTGTCTGGCAAGATAATCGTTGCGCTACCACCTACTTTTTTAGCAATAACGCTACCGGTGCTTTTGATATTATTATTCGCGCTGGCAGTTTCAACGGCGGCTCTGCTTTTGGCATTGTTAGCGTTAATCTCTTCTTCCGTTTCACCGCACCCCGCAATCAATATCGCTGCGCCTATAAGCGATAAACAAAAAACTTTTAAGGCCGCCATTCGTTTCTGGTGTCGCCAATATTGGCGAACTTCTTCTTTATTCATCATGTTCTTCAACCTCCTTTAATCTCTCACCGATAGCACGTGCCACATTAACAGTAACGCCGTTTCCTGCTTGCTTATACAGTTGGGTATCGCTTATGCCTGCTGCCCTTGCCTTGTCAAAATATTCATCGGGAAAACCTTGCAATCTCCAGCACTCACGTGGAGTTAAGCGTCTGACACGGATATTCCCATCAAGCAGCGCTACGCCGTGGCGGTCCTGCGCCGTTAAAGTAAAACTAGGCTCTCCCGGCTCTTTTATACGTCTGCCGTTCTGCCGTTTCTCTCCTCGGTCTGGCGTTAACACTGCGCAACAAGTCTGCTTACGCGTTAAATTGTCTCTGCAACCAGTGTCAATGGTCGGAGCTACATCAATCTGCTTTTGCAGTTTCTGTCCTCTGATACTCATGCAGACAACGCCATTACTGCAATCCGCTGTTTGGTCGCCACAATGTTTCGACGTTAAGGCATTAGCAAATTCTATAGGTTCCATACGTCCCTTTTCTCTACTTTTTTCTCCACGTTCGGTATAGCGAAAACGTACAGCATACAAGCCTGTTTTGCCGCCTTGTCCGCCGCTCTCACCTTTAAGCGTTCTCGCTAATCCACTGCCGTCATAGATTCTTTGAGCATCAGCAACTCCTTGTGTTATCTCGTTGAGTTCGCAAGGATTCTCGCCGTCTGCTGGTCGGATAGGAAATACTTCTCGTCCACAGATGTTTCCAAGATAGCAGACAATGAACACGCGCTCCCTGTTTTGGGGAACACCGTAGTCTTTGCTGTTGAGAGTGTCCCATTGGAGAGAATACCCGTGCCCCCCCACTTCACACAGCAACCGCGCGAAATCAAATCCGTTTCCAATGCTAAGTAAATTTTTAACATTTTCGATGAGCAGCCATTTAGGTCTATCTTCTTGCCTACGGCCGGCAAGCAGTCGCATAATTTCGTAAAACAATCCGCTTCGCTCACCTTCTTGCAGGCCTTTTTGCTTGCCTGCGACGCTGATGTCTTGGCATGGGAAGCCGAAGCACCAGAGGTCGGCGGCTGGAACATCATAAGGCTTAACTGTTCGTACATCGTGGTTTTCCCACTCTCCTTCCGTATCGTACATAGCTTTATACGCCGTCCTGGCGTATTTATCAAACTCGCAGAAGCCGACGCATTTATGCCCGGCTTGCTCTAAGCCTAAGCGAATACCGCCTATTCCTGCGAAAAAATCTACGAATTGCATTTCTTTCTCTCCCTCGCTCCGCACTTCTGCGGCGTATTCTCACACCGCTTGCACGGGCGGTCGCACTCACAGCAGCAAATGTGAAGCAGAGTGCTTATCACGCAGTCCGGTGTAACAGCCCTGCAATAGTATTTAGGCTTTAAGCGTGCTTCTAGTGCGCTAGCAGTTTCATCCTGCTGCGTAATGGTTTCCGGCGGTTTCGGTGTACCCGTCAGTCCCTTTACCTTTGCTTTACATCTCAGCAGGCCACAAGATTTTTCCTTGCCTTTCTTAAACTCCCAGATGGTCACTTTTTTTGTTTTGCCACAATCGCAACGCACCAAGAAGTAAGCTGAACCCCTATCCTGGTAGCCTAAATACTTCTCAACAGTCAGCGTGCCAAATTTCACGCCAACCCATGCCATCCAATTATTCACGCCAGCACCTCCAAAGTAAGCGTATCGCCACATTTCAGCAGCTTACTTTTACAAGGCTCATTATGCTTGCGACTGTACGTAAAGTCGTTCATGTAGCATTGCAGGATACGGAATTGATTGTCAATAGCGTTATCATTCAAGCCAATCTGCCGGCCGTACTCAAACACTGCTTTATCCTGCGGCATATACGGCATAATGAGCCGGTGTTCCGTCAACTTTGCCGCCGTCCATTTCAGCAGCATACTGTTCAGCCTATCAGCAAGCGGCTTGCCGTCGCTCAGCTTCTCCATGTTGCAGCGGTTTATATTCTCCTGCACATGAGCTTCTTCTGCCTGCTTCAAAGCAGCCTGCATCAGCGCCGGGCTGATTATATTCACGTTAAGGCCGTTCGCACCGGTCAAGGTAAGCGCTATCTGCTCTGCCTTCTCCCACCGGTCAAGGCCTATATTTTGCTGATTAAAAATTCCTGCCCAAAGGTTTACCGTTTCGGACAAGATTCTTTTCGCTTCTTCCAGGCGGTCAAAGCCGGGCCGTATATCCTGCGGCATCCGCTTGCCTGCCTGTTGCAGTTTAACAATCGTTTGGGCTATTCTCTGCTGTTGCAGCATCGCCCTCACCTCCTACATCTCCGTAAAGTTCGTTTACCAGGTCCATGCCAGAATATCCGGCACCTGCATTCTGCTTCTTGCTGTTGCCGCTGGCATAGTTTCTTGCTACGGTCTGCACATACGCAAAGTTTCTTGCGCCGTGCTCAACCGCCGCTAATATTCCCTGTTCAACGGCAGCCTCACCAACCTCACCTAACAAGGCCTGCAGTTTTTCTCCGACGATTGGAGTAAGCGGCATCATGTTTTTCTCCCATAAGGCAAAAATTTCAGTATGCGTTTTTTCCTCGTCATCGTCATTTCTTTTAGGATGATGATAATCATCCTTTTCTTTTCTATTCTTCTCTTCTCTTCTCTGTTGCGTGACATTGCGTGACTTGTCACACTCTGTCACGTGACTGTCACGTGACATATCCTCATCAACATTGCGTGACTTGTCACACTGTCTTTGCTTCTGCTTTCTCAACCTGTTCTGCTCACGTATCTTTTCTAGTCCCGTGATATTTTGATGCTTCTCCCAACCTAAAATTTGAATACAACCATCACTTTCAACTTCTATTAATTCCAAATCCTGGAATAAAGTTAATGCTTTGTCGGCAATGGTTTTCGGCACGCCGAAATCAGCAGCTAATGACTGCGGAGTGTACATCACGTTTTGAGAGATGTACACCCTACCGCCATCGTTAACGGTTCCTGCTGCGCACAGCAGGTGCACCCATAATAGGACCAGTTCCGCGCCTTTAGGTTGATTCAGCAGGTATTTAATTTTGCGATTTTCAAACAGTCTTGTCGAAAGTCTTACCCAGCCTACATCAGCCATGCTTTACCACCTATTTCATGCTTGCTTCAATTTCTTCTGCCGTGAAGATTTCGCCGGTTACAGTATCAACCTTGCCGCCCTCTGTAAGCTCCTGCGTTTGTTCCTGCGCTTGTTCTGCGTCAACGTCGATGTATTCAGCTTCGCCGGTGTTTTCGTTCATAGAAGCCACTTTGTTTTCATTTTCAAGTGCCTTCATTAAGTCAACAGACTTCGGAGCATAAGTTTTGAGGATAGAAATAAGCACCGTTTTGCAGGCCATTGCATCAAAGTCTGTTTGCCACGGGCCACTGTTGAAAGCCTTGCTAAAGCGTTTAGCGTGAGTAACAACTTCTTCTTTGGTCCAATATGCAGCCTTTTCAAAGCCGTCAATCGTTTCAAAGTACGCATAATAGCCTACAACCTTATCGCTTATTCTTTTTCCCTTATCATAAGTTTCATCGAGCACGCACCAATTCAACAGTTCGCCTTCCCGCACCGGCGTCATGATGATTTTTTTCATGAGACGGCTGCGCTGTGCCAGTTGAATCAAACCACGATAGCCGGTCTGGTAGCACGCCTGCCCACCACGCGGAACGATATACGCCTCTCCCAAATCCGGAGTTACCGAAAGTTTAAGACTTGCCGCCGTTGCTGCCGCCGCAAGGATTGTGCGATAGTCCGCCGCGCGCAGCAACTTATTGTTGTTGCATACCGTAAGAACGCTGGACAAAAAACTGCCGGCATTTTCACCAAGCATCTTTTCAAAGCGCTGCTGCACCGCTGCACTGTTAATCGCTAAGCTCAAAGTCGACGGAGCTTTTACCGCACTAGTATCCACTTTTTTTGTAATACCTTTTGTTGTTGCCATTATTCTTTTAACCTCCTTAATTTCAAACAGTCTTTTTCGCTGTCATACAGAATTTCTTCCAGCGACAAGTCCAGAACCTGCGCAATTTTAATGCGCGTAGCAAGAGTGATATTCTTTACAACGCCGCACTCATAAGTTGAGATTGTCGGTGTTTGCATATGGATTCTCTTCGCCACATCAGCTTGACGCAGCCCTAATTGGTTACGTTTATGGAACAGCATAACGCCTAATTTCTCTTGCTCTGTAAGGCTCATTTTAACGTGAACCTCATACTAGGCTTGCCAACCTTGGCATACTTTTCGTACACGTCCGGCAGGTCTTTTTTCAGTGCCTTTTTGTCCAGCGTTACTCTTCCGGCAATCTGTATATAGGTAATTTTTCTATCCATAAACACGCCGCTTTCGCTGCCGTTCAGCATGAGCTTCAAGGCGTTTTGTGCCTGCGCTAACTGTTCTTCCAGTACCTTTTTCGTTGCCGTCAGTCCGTCAATACACTTAATGTATTGCTCTGCTGCGCTAGGCAGTGCGATACTGTCAACTGCTAACTTATCCTTATTCATTTTGTCAATGGTTGCGGCAGTGCTTTCGCTGCCGTCAACCTCCGGCGGGATGTTGCTTTGCAGGTTATTCCAGAATATAATCGCTTGCGCTCTCATATCCGAAATAAACTCATCATTGCGCGGAATTTCTTTCCATACAAAATGATTGCCGCCGATTAAGCAGGCAATATACCACTTCTCGCAACCGGTAATCATCATGTACCATTGACACTGGCAATAGTAGCTGTCTGGCAGTTCGTCACCGTCCCAATCCTTCGACTTAAAGCCGTTCGCAGTCTTACATTCAAGGCCTGCGCTTTCACCCACCACTAATCTGTCGACGTTTGCAAGCATGAAATCATAGCTTTCATCTTGCAATGTGCCGCATTTGCGAACCTTCTTGCCGGTCAGCTCGCAGAATCTGTCAGCTACCACCTGTTCAAGGACGGTTCCCCAATAAACAAATTCATTATTGGAAAGGTCCTCTGCTTCTACATCGCCATGCTTTTCAGCGTAGAGTGCGTAAGCGCTTTTCCAGGGATTAAGTCCCATGATGCAGGCCACATCACTGCCGCCGATACCGCTATTGCGGACGCGTTCCCACGCCACGCGGTCAGCCGCCTGCTCAACTGTCATAATCAGTTTACCCTTCATCAAGCCTCATCCTCCATTTCTTCTAACATGTGCTTTGTAGAGAGTGCTGCATAACGAGCAGCGTCTTTGTCGCATAATGTCATTGCGAGGCAATAAATCACATCTTTACGGAGCTGCGGCGCGTCGTATTTTTTCTCAGCAATTTCCGCAAGCGCCAGCAAATGGCTCATAGTAGCAGCTACGAGAATTTTAAAATCTTCGGGGTTCTTTTTGATGATAGTCACACTCATATTGACGAGCGCTTTTATAAACTTCTCGCTGACTTCCTCAAAAGTGCCTCTGATACCTACAATGTTTCTGCTATCGTTAGCGGCAAGCACTACGCCGCCATTGCGGACGAAATCTTTAATCGCCAACTCTAATTCGTTGTTCATAAAATCAATCTCCTTTCAAAAAACAAAATTAGATTTCTTTATACAAAGGGATAACAATTTGTTGTCCCGCTTGCAGCCACTTCACGCCATTCAGATTATTGTACTCGGCTATATCGTGCATAAGCTCACGGCAATCACGGTACTTATCCTGTTGGTCCATGTAACGCCCGGTAATCTCCCACAGCGTCTGTCCCTCGCCTACGGTGTAAGCAACCAGGGTTCTGCTATAACTTGGGAACAAAAAACCATGTGCTCTAATGGCCAGCTTTGCGGCGCTGCCACCGGTCAGAAAGACAAGACCAGCAAGCAGAATAGCAGTAATGATAAAAGCTTTCACTAAGCCTTTAGTAGTCTTGCTCATTTTCCCCATCCTTTCATAACAACCTTGCGCCAGCACTCGCCGCCGCTGCACACGGTAACAAGCAGGCCGCTTTCCTTATCCACTACTTTAGAGAAGTTCATGTGCGACAAGTCTTTGCCGCATACAACACATCTTCTTTTCTTCTTAGTCACTCAGTCATACCTCCACACTTCTTCTTCCAATTCAAGAGGCGTAATCCCCATGTACTCAGCAAATTTTGCGGGGCTGATATGATAAGCCCAACTCTTTTTACTGCTGGCGTGAATTGCCACGCCGAACGGTAACGCGCCACTACGCAGGCCCATACGCACAAACATCTCGCTTTTCTGCATGAGCCGTGCGGCCGTTTTAATAGGAACGTTCCCAAGCATTTCTATTTCCTCCTTTTCATAAAGCGCATTGCCGTTTCGTAACGCTGATTCATGCGTTCAATAACGCCAGCGCACTTTTCCTTTTCGGCTTTTTCTTCCAGCGTGTCACACCGGATTGCGCCCATGATTCTTTTCAAATCTTTGTCGGTCCTACTATTCAAAGCACACCTCCTGCCCGCGCCGACGCTAGGCGCGGGGCTTGTTTCTATTTCAGCCCTACTACTGGCCGACTACCTGTTGTTGCTGTTCACACAGTCTTACGGCAGCTTGCAAGCCTTGCATATATGCGGCCGCAACCATAAGGCCGTCCGCTTTAAGCTTGGACATGTCAACCGCCGTGCGCTTTACGCGTTTTTCAGTGAATACTTCTTGCTTTACTTCCATTATTCTCGCCCCTTTCCATCTCTCCCGTGCTATAATAGGTATTACAGAACGGAGGTGATATTATGTTTATTGAAATGCCTAAAAAATGTCCAATTACCGGAGGTATGGCTACCGGTATTAAAATTGATTGTCCAGGCTGCGCTTTTTATATTGACCAGGAAAAGCAGTGCCGGATAATCTCTACAGATAACAACATCAAGCTTCTGCTTGCTCTTCTTCAAAAACAACAGCAACGTTAGAATTACATTCGATTACGTAGCTACAGAAGTCAAGCATCTGCTTTGCTGCTACCTGATTCTGACCGTTAAGCAAACCAAGAATTTGTTTAGCGGTCTTTTTTTCTTCTGCTGTCAGCTTTTGGCTTTCGCTCAGCTCATTAAAGCTATACATCCTCTT
>NZ_FR892819.1:0-57971 GCF_000434895.1 Phascolarctobacterium succinatutens CAG:287 | reverse complement strand
TTTCTTTTTCAAAAACATCTTACGTTATTATTCTACATCTTCCCAACGTGTTTGTCAATCTATTTTTGTTTTTTAAAAACATTGTTTTTCTTGCTTTTCTTCTCTATATGTAGTAAAATAATCATGTAATGTTTGGTGGAAACACTAGAAAGGAGTGACCTACAATGAATGAGCGTTTAAAGCTATTGCGCAAAGCTTTAAAGCTAAATCAGCAGGAGTTTGCAGATAAAATTCAAGTCAATCGTTCCACCGTTGCCGGTTACGAACGCGGCTCTACTAATCTATCGGAAAGAACAATCACCGATATTTGCCGTGTGTTCTATGTTAATGAAGATTGGTTACGTGCTGGCGAAGGTGATATGTTCCGTGCCAGGAATACAACCAACGAAGAATTAGCACTGCAAGTTGGCAAGCTGCTAAAGACAGATGATGAGTTTACCAAAAACCTATTTTTGGAATATCTCAAACTGCCGCCCGAGATGAAAACTTTATTTGAAGATTTCGTTCACAATCTGGCCAAAAGCAAATAACCGGCAAATAAAAAAATCCCCCGTACCATCCGCGGTACGGGGGATTTTGCTATGCCTTTTAAATTAGTGCAGCAAATAAAAAATCAATCTTCGTCTACAAGTCCAAGGATAAAGCTGTATATGACAGCCAGCGTTTCTTCATCTTTCACTTCCTGCAATATACCGATTATCCTACTCAATAAAACCTGCATTGTGCCCTCCATTCAAATTAAAGCAGGCCTACAACATTAAGAACCTATTTATATTCTACCACTAAGCTCGCTCATTATAAAGAGTTTTAGGAAAAGTAATTATTTGAATTGCAGTTTACATTTAAATGTGCTATTATTAAATCAAATAAAGACAGAAAGTAAGGTGGTTAACATGGTTGACAGTGACACTATAAGCCTACAGATTAAGAACCTCTATCAAACAATTTTCGCTGTGCCATTGACGCAAGGCGTGACATGGGCAGTCTAAAAAGCTGCCCATTATTTTTTTATTACAAAGGAGAGTATTTATAATGAGATTTAATCCAATAGAGTTTTTCTATGAGTTGCTTAACGGGAATCCTTATCTTATTGGTGTGCTAATCTTTACCGTATGTATATCTCTTATTCCTAATTCGTTATGCGAAACTATATTAGAACTGCCCCAAAAAATAAAAAAGATGTTTGCAAAGAAGCCTGTTGATGCACCAATTCAACAGGCCAACCAAAATTACGACTTCGTTCCGTCTGACGATAATTATTTTACTTTCAAAGGCAGAATAGGAAGAAAAGTTTTTATTAAAAGAACCGCTATTGCATATTTAGGAATTATTCTGGTAGCGGTATTCTTTTCATGGTTAGCAGGTTCAACAAGTGAACTAGAAAAAGTTTCTCTATATAGCGCATTAATGCTTGTCTTTATGTTCCCTTTTACACTCTTCTTATACGCCAACACAAACAGACGCTTTCATGATATTGATAAAAGTTCAAGATGGACATTAGCAATGTTCCTTGCAAGCAACACTGTTGCGCTATTCTACTTTCTTCTACTGCTCTATTTGTTTTGTAAAAAAAGCAATCCCGGTGCAAACGAATATGGCCCAAATCCATTGCAGCAATAAGCAACGATATTTTCAAACAAAAACAACAATAGCCCACGCCGTACACGTGAGCTATTGTTGCTGTTGTTTTTGCCGAATCGTAAACACAATTTTGAAAAGAGGTTGTTTAGCATAAAGAATCTGAACACATGAAAACCTAAAAAAGAAGAGCTAAGGAAAATCAAGATTGCATCTTCATTTCAACACCCCGAAAAAATGAAGGTACTATAGTGCTTGTATCAGTGTTCGCGGAAACTGCGCCGTCTACTGCGCCTACACCGGACCGCACAGCCGCCCCGAACACCTACTTATATTATATCATGATAATATGTTTAATTTGTGAATAATAACTTCATATAAACGCTTGAAAGAATTAATACACAGTTTATCCACAACTGTTGCAAAAAATGCAACAACTGAAAAAGGAAGGAGCAACTAAACATGAAATTACCTAACGGCTATGGCTCTGTTACGAAGCTGACCGGGAACCGGCGGCGGCCGTATATGGTCCGCATTACAACGGGCTTTACCGATGAAGGTCGCCAGCTTATGAAAATACTAGGCTACTATGCAAAGCGCACGGAAGCCCTTAATGCCCTGGCTGAATACAATCAATCACCCTATGATGTTGAAAGCGTAGGCTTGACGTTTGCCCAGGTACACGAGAGATGGGAAGCCGCAACCTACGTTGACGGCAAAGAGCAATCTAACCAATATAAGGCAGCATATAAGCGCTGCGCGCCACTATGGGATATACCGTTCAAAGATATTAAGACTGCGCAATTTCAGCAAGTCATAAATGACTGCGACAAAGGCTACGCTACCAAGAAGGCAATCCGAATCGTATGTAATCTGATGGCCAAGTATGCACTTGCGAATGATATTATAGTAAAGAACTATGTCGAGCTTACCAATCTGCCGCCCCAGGTTGAAAGCAGAATACACAATCCGCTGACACAAAAGGAGCTTGCTATATTATGGGAGAACAGCCAGGATATAAAAGTGCAAGCTGTGCTTATCCTCTGTTATACCGGTATGCGCCCTACCGAGCTAGTGAAGGTTGAGAAAGCGGACGTTGATTTTGAAAATAAATTCTTCGTTGGCGGCATGAAAACTGCGGCAGGCCGTGGCAGAAGAATTCCTATTGCTGATAAAATATTCGACTTCTTCAAGGCTGCCTACGAACGTAGCACCGGCAAATGCATCTTCTCTGATGAGCGGGGAAAGAATATATCCTATGACGCGTACCGCAGCAAATATTGGGAACCAGTAATGAATATGTTTAAGATGGACCACTTGCCCGGTGACGGCCGTCACACCTGCGCAAGCTTACTTGATGATAAAGACGTAAATGTAAAAATCAAGAAATTAATTCTGGGGCACGCCAGCTCTGACGTGACGGAAAGGGTTTACACTCATAAGACGTTAGAACAACTGTTAGAGGCTATTAATTTAATATAGTTTGTTACATACGTGTTACATACCAGTTACATACTTGTTACATACGTAGCTTATTTTCTATGAGCTGTGGACACTTTTTGAAAATAACGTGAGCAAAGAAAAAGCCCGCAACCTGCATGGTTACGGGCTTTTCTTGCGATTTGTGATTGATTGAGATAGCCTTCTCTATTAACGTTTGGAGAACTGGCTAGCTTTACGAGCTTTCTTCAAGCCGTATTTACGACGTTCTTTTTCGCGCGGGTCGCGAGTCAGGAAGCCTGCTTTTTTCAGAGCAGGACGGAATTCAGCGTCAACCTTCAGCAGTGCGCGAGCAATGCCGTGACGGATAGCACCAGCTTGGCCGGAAATGCCGCCGCCGTTTACGTTAACGAGTACGTCATATTTGCCTTTGGTTTCGGTAACTTCGAGCGGTTGGTTAACAATCAGCTCTAAGGTTTTCAGACCAAAGTATTTGTTCAATTCACGGTCGTTGATAACGATGTTGCCTTCACCCGGAACCAGGCGAACGCGAGCAACAGAAGATTTACGACGACCAGTTGCGTTATAAGTAACTACTGCCATTTATTTGTTCCCTCCCGGATATTATCTAACGTTGATTTCCATTACTTCAGGTTTTTGAGCTGCATGCGGATGTTCGCTGCCAGCATATACATGAAGTTTGGAGAAAATTTGAGCGCCGAGGCTGTTGTGCGGAATCATGCCTTTAACAGCGAGCTCTACCATTCTTACAGGGTTTTTCTTCAGCATGTCGCCAGCTTTTACATAGCTGTCGCCGCCGAGATAACCGGAATGACGGAAATAGATTTTGTGAGTCAGTTTTTTGCCGGTCAGAACAACCTTATCTGCATTGATAATGATTACGTGATCACCGGTGTCCATGTGCGGGGTAAAGGTCGGTTTGTGTTTACCGCGCAGGACTTTTGCAACCTCTGCAGCCAGGCGGCCCAGAGTTTTATCAGCTGCGTCAACAACGTACCATTTGTGTTCGATGTTAGACGGATTAGCCATAAAAGATTTCATCGCTTGTGTCCCTCCTAGATATTTTCCAAATATACAGTTCGTTGCGATCTTCTCACCGTATTTCGGGGCTAGTGAAATCAAGCGGAAAATCACGTAGATATATTATACGCAACTTAAGAGTTTAAGTCAAGTATTTTTGTTAAAATTTTAGCATTTTCCAAGAGTTTTTACCTTAAAGCTGCGGATATTCCTGATAACCGACCTCAGCAAGATATAAACCCTGTGCCGGAGCAGGCTCGTTTAAAAATTCACAGCGCTGTGCCGTCAGCTCGGCGGCAAAATCCTGCACCGTACGCTTGCCCATTCCCACCTGTACCAACGACCAGACTATGTTGCGTACCATGTGATACAAAAAGCCGTCACCGCTGATGAGGAAAAGAAGCTCTTCTCCCTGCTGCTGCCACTTGGCAGCATAAATTGTTTTTATCGGCGAAGTATCAACACTGCCGCTGCTGCGGAAGGCACTGAAATCATGTGTTCCCAACAGTAATTCAGCCGCCTCGTTCATAGCCTTCACCTCAAGCTGCTGACGCAGCTGCCAGGCATAACGCACCATAAAGGGATTGACGTGCTCATTGACAAGCAGCTTGTAATGATACGTTTTCCACTGTGCGCTGAAGCGTGCGTGAAAGCCTTCCGTCATCTCCTCGGCGCTCACAACCACGATATCCTCCGGCAGCAGGCTTGCCGCCGCACGCACCAGATTAGCACAGGGAATGCGTCCATTCGTAGTAAAGGTCACCGTCTGCGCCAAAGCGTGTACCCCGGCATCCGTGCGCCCGCTGCCTGCGGTTACTACAGGCTCGCCACACAGCATAGTCAACGCTTCTTCCAAAACATTTTGCACCGTCTGCACGTTCTTCTGCTTCTGAAAGCCATGATAGGCACTGCCGTCATAAGCTACAACCAGCTTTATTGTACGCATACGTTCCCCCAGCGCAATACTGCAAGACCAACTGCCAGTATAATAATCAAAGCAAAGGCCAGATAATCGCGGCCGGCATATACCAGCTCGTGCATGCGTGTACGTCCTTCACCGCCGCGATAGCAACGTGCTTCCATAGCCACTGCCAGCTCGTCGGCACGGCGGAAGGCACTGATAAACAGCGGCACCAAGAGTGGCAGCATATTTTTCATTCTCTGGAAGATATTGCCGCTGGCAAAATCAGCGCCACGAGAGGTCTGTGCCTTCATAATGCGGTCTGTTTCATCCAATAATGTCGGGATAAAGCGCAAAGCAATAGTCATCATCATAGCCAGCTCATGCGCCGGAACGCCCAGCTTTTTGAACGGACGCAGCAGATTTTCAATACCGTCTGTCAGTACAATCGGTGATGTCGTAAAGGTCAGCACCGAAGAAAACAGCAGCAGCAGAATCAGGCGTACAGCCATCTTTACGCCCATATCGATGCCTTCGGCAGTTACGCTCAAAAACTTCCAGGTAAAAACAATATGCTCACCGGGAGCGGTAAACATATGAATCAGCATCGTCAGAATAACGATAATCCAGATAGGCTTCAAAGATTTGAAGACCAACATCCATGGTACTCCTGAAATAAGAATCACCACAGCGGCAAAGGCGGTCAGGATACCATAGGCCAACGGCGTTACCGCAAAGAAAATAGCAATGATATAAATCAAGGTAGCCAACAGTTTAGTACGCGGATCAAGCTTATGGATAAAGGAGTTACCGGGGAAATATTGTCCTAAGGTTATATCTGTCAGCATTATTTCCACCCCTTTGCTTGCTTAATCGCCTTAACCAGGCTCATATCGTCTTTAATATTCTCTTTCACTGCCAAGCCGTTTTTGCGCAGTAAATCCGCCAGCTTGTAAACCTGCGGCACATCTACGCCAACCTTAACCAGCTCATCGGCATGCTGCTTGAAAATATCTGCGGGAGTACCGTCAAACAGCACCTTGCCGGCGTTGATAACCAGCAGGCGGTCAGCATATTTTACCGCCTCCTCCATGCTGTGTGTTACCAAAACAATGGCAATACCGCGGCTCTTGTGCAGCGACATGATTTCCTTGAATACGGCATTGCGGCTGCGCGGGTCCAGGCCTGCGGAAGGCTCGTCCAAAACCAGATAATCCGGATTCATCGCAACTACGCCGGCAATAGCTACACGGCGCATCTGGCCGCCGCTCAGCTGAAACGGAGAGCGCTGCGCAAAGGTATCATAATCCAGACCGACGAAGGCCATAGCCTCACGCACCTGCTTTTCTACCTCATCCTCGGCAAAGCCTTTATTGCGCGGGCCGAAGGCGATATCCTCAAAAACAGTTTCCGCAAACAGCTGATGCTCGGGATACTGAAATACCATGCCAACCTGCTGGCGTGCAGTCTTGGCCTCCGCACCCTTGGCAGTAATATCAATGCCATCAATGCTTGCGCTGCCCTTATCCGGCTTCAGCAAGCCGTTTAAATGCTGTACTAATGTAGACTTGCCGCTGCCGGTGTGTCCTATAATGGCAACTATTTCGCCCTTGGAAATCTCCAGCGACACATCATTGAGCGCCAGACGTTCAAACGGCGTGCCCTTGGAATATGTATGATATATATTAGAAAGTTTTATTGACATAATGCCTGCGCCAGCTCCTCATCTGTAATAATATCCTGCGACAGCTTTACACCGCTTTTGCGCAGCTCGCTGGCTACCTTCGCTGCCAGCGGAGCCTCCAGTCCCAAAGCCTCCAGCTCATCAACTCTGCTGAAAACCTCACGCGGAGTACCCATAAATCTGATATGACCTTTTTCCATTACAACTACGCGGTCGGCAGCCAGGGCCTCCACCATATAATGCGTAATATAAACTATGGTCATCTTTTTTTCTTCATTAAGCTTGCGTACAGTGCCGACGATTTCTTTGCGTCCCTGCGGGTCGAGCATCGCTGTCGGCTCGTCCAACACAATGCATTCCGGCTGCAGCGCCAGAATACCTGCTATAGCAACGCGCTGCTTCTGGCCGCCGCTCAAAAGATGCGGTGCATGCTTGGCATATTCCGTCATGCCTACAGCAGCCAACGAATCTGCTACACGCTGCGGTATTTCCGGTCCCGGTACGCCGATATTTTCCGGACCAAAGGCCACGTCCTCTTCTACAATCGCAGCTACTATCTGGTTGTCGGGATTTTGGAATACCATGCCCACCTTTTGGCGGATATCCCACATTTTGCTTTCATCTTCAGTGTCCATGCCATCTACCAGCACAGTGCCGTCAGTCGGCAGCAGTAAAGCGTTCAAATGACGTGCCAGCGTAGATTTACCGCTGCCGTTAGCGCCGATAACAGCAACAAATTCGCCCTGCTTAATCTCCAGGCTTACGCCGTCCAGCGCCCTTACCTCGTTGCCATCAGCATCTGTATAGTAATGCTTCAAATTCTTTATACTAATCACAACAGTGCCTCCATCATAAATTCGTGTACTTAATAATTATATACGTGATAAAAAGATTAGTCAACCTTCTTTTATTGTAAGGTTAACCATAATGCTAAAAAAGTAAACCATAAACGCTAAAGCACGTTTACGGCTTATTTTTATAAATCAAAACGTTCAATTTTAATGCCAACAAAGCAACACGAGCTTTAGAAAACGAGAAAACAGCCTGCAGGGGATATTGCAGGCTGTTTCTCTTAGGAAAGCTGTTTATGATGAATTTGATGGGAAGGGTGTAGCAACTTTTTGCTACACTCATAGTATACTATATTGCTGTGACATAGCAAAGGCAAAGTTTTGAAGAAATCGTGAATAAAATTCCTGCATGAACTGCTCTTGCATTAAAAATTAACGCTTATTTATCCGTAATCTGTGCTCCAAACGGCAGCAGTGCCAGCTTAGCCAGCTTAAAATGCTGCATACCGAAGGGAATGCCGATAATCGTGCAGCACAAAATCACAGCAAAAACAGCATGCGTAATTGCCAGTTCGATACCACCGAAAATCAGCCAAAAAATATTTAACAGCAATGAAGTTGTTTCGCCGCTCAAAACTACATCCTTACCAAAGGGGAAGAAGCTCAAGCGTCCCAGCTTAAAGCACTGCAGCCCGACAGGAATACCGATAATTGTCAAACACCACACAAGACCTACCAGATACCAGATAATGCCTGCTAAAATACCGCCAAATAAAAACCAGATAATATTACCGATAATGCTCATTGCACACTTCCTTTCATCTACTGATACTGACAAACCAACCGGCACACCGAAAAATATACACGTAATTGGTTACTGATACATTTGATTTAAAAGATTGTAAGTAATCTCTCTAAGGCTAGTTTAGCATACCGCTAACTTTTGTGCAAGCGCAAAGGCAAGCGGCACTGTGGGAACTCTGGGGAGAGTCTCACAGTGCCGCTGCCTATATAAAATTAATTGGGAAAACTTAATGATTGGTTTCTTCGGCTAATTTTGCCGGAACCAGCTCAGATTCTTCCTTGAGATGTTGTTGATATGCTTTAGTTTCAGCAACAACTACGCCGGAAAGAGCAACCAGAGCAATCAGGTTAGGCAGAGCCATCAGACCGTTAACGATATCGGACATAACCCAGATTTCTTCCAGCTTCAGGAACGGGCCGCAGGCAACAAGAATGATGAAGCCGATGCGGTACGGAAGAATTGCTTTAACACCCATCAGGTATTCTACGCAACGTTCGCCGTAGTAGTTCCAGCCGAGGATAGTAGTAAAGGCGAAGAGCACCAGGCCAACAAACAACAGCCAGCTGCCGAAAGCAGGGAATGCGGAGGTGAAGGCTGCATTAGTCATTGCAGCACCGTTGAAATCACCGTTCCAAACGCCGGTAACAATCAAGGACAAACCTGTCATGGTGCAGATGATGATGGTATCGATAAAGGTACCGGTCATGGAAACCAGACCTTGTTCGGCAGGCCATTGAGTTTTGGCAGCAGCTGCTACGATAGGAGCAGAGCCTAAGCCGGATTCATTGGAGAATACTCCGCGGGCAATACCACTGCGCATTGCCAGCATAACAGTTGCACCGAGGAAACCGCCCTGTGCGGCAGTAGTAGTGAAAGCGCTTTCAATAACCAATGCGATAGCAGCAGGTACCTGATCAGAGAAAGCTATCAGAATACCTAAGGTAGTCAGGAAGTAAATTACTGCCATACCGGGAACAACCTTAGAAGAAACGGTAGCGATGGATTTCAGACCGCCGATGGTTACGGCAGCAACAAGAATTGTCAGCGCAATGCCGGTATAGAGAACCGGGATGCCTGCAGAGATTTTGGTAATCTCAACGATGGAGTTTACCTGAGCGAAGGTACCTACGCCGAAGTACGCGCACATGATACCGAAAATACAGAACATCATAGCCAATGGTTTATATTGCTTGCCAAGACCGTTTTGAATGTAATACATCGGACCGCCGGAGATATTGCCGTTAGCGTCGACAGTACGATATTTTACAGCCAGCAGGCATTCCGCATATTTGGTTGCCATACCGAAGAAGGCAGCCAGCCACATCCAGAACAATGCACCGGGGCCACCAGCCTTAATTGCGGTAGCAACACCGACAATGTTACCGGTACCAACAGTTGCAGCAAGAGCTGTACACAGAGCTTTAAAGCTGTTTACATCACCGTGACCATCATTCTTGGCACAGAAGATCAGCTTCAATGCCTGCGGCAGCTTCAATACCTGCAGCAAGCCTAAACGAATAGTCAGCATAATGCCGGTGCCTACAAGCAGCACCAGTAGCGGTGGACCCCAGACAAACGAATCAATTGCATTCAATGTTTCCAACATGATGATTTCCCCTCTCATTTTCAAAGTTCCCTAAGTAAATAAAAAGCCAGAGTATGATTATCTGATACTCCGGTTTGTCAGCGGCCCTGATAGCTATGCTATAATTGTTGTTTTGCTCCGTCCACTGGCCTGAGAGATAAGGATGTGTATACGCACATCTTTGCACCTTCGGCGCCCATTCAAGGGACTCTCCAGAGTTGTGTCTGTACACGGTTCTTGCTTTTTATAAGCACCTGAGAGTTTTGCTCCTTCGGTAGGCATTGCCTTCTCCTATGTACTTCATCCACTCATTATTTACTTATGTATCTGATTATAACACACTTGAATTTAAAATCAAGAGTTTACGTAAATGTATACACGCATACATATAAAACTGTAAATCGACGTATGTTTATTGATTTTTTTAATAACAAAACGGCGCTGTGGGAACTCTGGGGAGAGTCGCACAACGCCGCTTTGCTATATAAAGATGAAATACTAGGCTTACTTATTTATTCTTTTCTTCAGCCAGATGCTTCTGATAAGCCTTGGTTTCGGCAACAACTACGCCGGACAAAGCAAGCAGAGCAATTAAGTTAGGAATAGCCATCAGGCCGTTAACAATATCCGCCAAAACCCAAATCTCTTCCAGCTTCAGGAAAGGACCGCAGGCAATCAGGCAGATGAAGATGATGCGGTACGGCAGAATTGCCTTTACGCCCATCAGATATTCTACACAGCGTTCGCCGTAGTAGTTCCAGCCAAGGATAGTGGTGAAAGCAAAGAGTACAAGGCCAACCAACAGCAGAATGCTGCCAAATGCAGGGAACGCCATGGTGAAGGCAGATTCAGTCATTGCAGCACCGTTCAGAGGTCCGCACCATACACCGCTGACAACCAGGGACAAGCCGGTCAGAGTACAAATGATGATAGTATCAATAAAAGTACCAGTCATAGAAATCAAGCCTTGCTCTGCAGCCCATTTGGTTTTAGCAGCAGCAGCTACGATAGGAGCAGAACCTAAGCCGGATTCGTTGGAGAATACGCCGCGGGCAACACCACTGCGCATTGCCAGCATAACGGTTGCACCAAGGAAACCGCCTTGAGCAGCAGTCGGAGTGAAAGCAGAATTCAGTACTGTTGCGATTGCAGCAGGAACCTGGTCTGCAAAAACAATCATGATACCAACAGTAGTCAGGAAGTACAGCAGAGCCATAGCAGGAACTACCTTTGCAGCAACAGTTGCGATGGATTTCAGACCGCCGATGGTTACAGCAGCAACAACAACAGTCAGAGCAATACCGGTGTAAACAACAGGAATACCTGCAGAAATCTGGGTAATTTCAACAATGGAGTTTACCTGAGCAAAGGTACCGATACCAAAGTATGCGCACAGAACACCGAATACAGCAAACATAACAGCCAGCGGTTTGTATTTTTTGCCAAGACCATTTTCAATGTAGTACATCGGGCCACCGGAAATATTGCCGTTGGCATCGACAGTACGGTATTTTACAGCCAGCAGACATTCGGAATATTTAGTTGCCATACCGAAGAAGGCTGCCATCCACATCCAGAACAATGCGCCCGGGCCACCTGCTTTAATTGCGGTTGCAACACCAACGATATTACCGGTACCAACAGTTGCAGCCAGTGCGGTGCACAATGCTTTAAAGCTGTTTACGTCACCGCTGCCATCGTTCTTGGCACTGAAGATCAGGCCCAAAGCCTGAGGCAGCTTGAAAACCTGCAGCAGCTTCAAACGGAAGGTCAGCAGAATACCGGTACCAACCAAAAGTACCAGAAGCGGCGGACCCCAGACAAACGCATCAATTTCATTCAAAATTTCCAACATGATTCAAACATCTCCCTTTAAATTCCCATTAATTATTTATAAGCAAATAAAAAACCGGAGTATACAAAAAAATACTCCGGTAAAAGTCAATGACATATGATAGGCAATAGCGCCATCACATAAGCTTTGCTCTGTCCACTGGCCTGAGAGATAAGGACGTTTCTGAATTTCAGAATACATCTTTGCACCTTCGGCGCCCATTTAAGGGACTCTCCAGAGTTGTGTCAGCATACGGTTCCTGCTTAAAATTAAGCACCTGAGAGTTTTGCTCCTTCGGTAGGCAGTGCCTTCTCCCATATACATCATCCACTCGTTATTTACTTATGTACGCTATTATAACACACTTTTTAAAGAACGCAAGCCTTTTTTTAAGATTTTTTTATGTATACACGAATACATAAGGGAGTGTAACTTTTGAAGCAATTCGTTAGCAGTTTTCACGTGCAAGACTGCGCTCGCTAAAAAGATAACATGGTAAAGCAATAAGCTGTGCTGCTACCGAAACAATGATGAATATATTCAATGAATAATCATAAACAGCTCCCAACAGCCAGCTGCCTAAAAACCACGCTAAGCCAAAGAAAAATTCGAACGCACCGTAGCTGCTGGCACGATGCTCCTTACTGGTCATAGTGGCAACTGCTGCTTTCATAATAGATTCCTGAGCACCCATGCCTACGCCCCACAAAGCAATACCCAGCATAATCATTCCCGGCGAAGTCGCGCCAAAAGCAAACACAGCAAAGAACGCGGAAATCGCAGTAGAAATAACCAATGCCTTCGTGCGCATTTTGTCAAACAGCCAGCCAAAGAAAAGCGCTGCCACCGCATCCACAAGCATCGCACCGGAATAAAGCAACGGCAAAATACTGTCATCAAAAAGCTTATTTTTTGCCAAATGCATAGTCACCAGCGGAAAATCTACAAAGCCGAAAGCAAAACAGCTGATACCTGCAAGATACAAATAAAAGCTTTTCTTGCCTACAAAGCTATTCTTTTTGTTCTCCTTAGCTTCCGGCTCAAAGGCTTCCGGATTCGGGAAACGGCTTTTAGCAAACAGTAAAAAAGCAATTGTACAGACTGCTGGCAACGTCAGAAAAGCAAAGGCTGCATTATATACCTCGTATTCATCACCATTTTTATAAAGCATTATTACATAAAGCAGTAAAGGACCGATAAGAGCACCAAGCTGATCCAAGGCTTCCTGTATAGCAAAGCTTTTGCCGACCCCCTCCTGCGAGGCCGCAAAGGAAAGAATAGTATTCTTTGCAGGCTTTTTTATCGCCTTGCCGATGCGCTCAACAACAAGCAGCACGCAGGCTGCTATCCAGCCGTCACGATGGACCAGCGCCAACGCCGGTACGGCAAAAACATCCACAGCGTAGCCTAAAATCATAAAGCCCCAGTAGTTGTGCGTTTTATCTACCAAACGACCAAAAAGATAACGCAGGCCATAGCCCAAAAGCTCGCCTACGCCGGAGATAAAACCGATGGTAGAAGCACTCGCCCCTAAAATCAATAAATATGCGCCCTTGATACTTGTCGCTGCTTCATGTGTCATATCGCTGAACAAGCTGACAACACCAAGCAGCACGATGAACGCCATAGCGGAATTTTTATTGTGCATACTTACGCCTCCTGTCTAATTATCATTTTCTTATTATAGCATAATATCTTAAACTTAATTATTCTTTATCTTGCAGAATATCTGCAGATTATAAAAAGTGCCTGCAATAACACATTGCAAGCACTTATAAGCTACGTAGTAATATATCGGCTTAGCCTTTTTTTGCCATCAGCACAATCCAGCTTTTGTCAGCATCAATAACAGGAGCAACAGCAGCCAAATAACGATAACGCTCGCCGTTTGCTCCATGCATCCGCAAAAGGCGCGATGTATTCAGCTCTTTCGGCCAGTCAGCTTTATGCTGCATAATTTCCTGTCCGGCCTCGCCCTGCCCCAGCTGGTTCAAAATAACTCTCGTACCCTCCGCATCCACAAAGTAAGCAAGCATCTTGCCGCTGCGGATAGCTGCTTCAGAACAGGAAGCCTCCTCGGACTCCACCCATTCCTCGCCCTCATGGTAAATCTGCGCTACAAGGTTTTCCTTTTCATGCGGCAATATCTCCCACCAGATAAAGGTATAGGCAGCAGCCACAATTACCAAAATCAAAGCACCGAAGATGACTGCATATAAACAGGTCATACGCCTGCGCAGCTTTTCAAAAGGCTTATTCCACATAATAGCCTACGCCCCGCATTGTTTTAATCAGCTCCTCGCCGTTCAGCTCCATTATCTTTTTGCGCAGCAGACGAATATGCACATCCAGATTGTTGTCAGTCACATCGCTGTCAATGCCCCAGATACGATCCTGCAGAACCGCACGCGGCATAACCTGCCCACGGTTACGCAAAAGCAGCTCCAGCAGCTTGAATTCACGCGGTCGCAGTTCTACGCGCTGTTCGCCATAGGCAAGGCAATAGGTAGAGCTTTCCAAGGTATAAGCACCGTAACGTAGCTTTTCCGCACTGTACTGTCCCTGGCAGCGGCACAAGGCATTCAGACGCGCCACCAGCTCCTCCAGCTCAAAGGGCTTTACCAGATAATCATCAGCACCGCTATTTAACCCTTCTACATTATCAGCCAGTGTATCCTTAGCCGTCAGCAGCAGTATTTTACCCTGATAATCCTCGCCACGCAAGCGCTTCCACAGTTCAAGCCCGCTCAAAAGCGGCATCATCCAGTCCAATACCAGCACATCATAGACATACAGCATACACAGCATCGTAGGCAGCCTCGCCATCCTGCACCCAGTTCACAGTTATATTTTGTTTTTTCAGCAGCATGCTCAAAAGCTTGCCTAAATTTATATCATCCTCAGCTAATAAAATCTTCATTGCTTCCGCCTCCGTTACAGCTATTGTATCACAATGCAGTATAGGCAGGTAAAACTAATTTAAGCTGAAAAAAATCGCTGCCGAGGCATTGCCTTCAGCAGCGATTGTCTTACATGATATATCTGTTCAGTGGCGGCACTATTTCCGCATAGGTGCCTTTTTTATTGGCCAGCATAAGATTAATGGCCCATACTGCCTGCCCACGATCATCCTCCGTGCGTGTAGCCTGCAGCTTACGACTGGTACCTGTAAAACTCACAATGCCTTCCAGCTCCAGTAAAAGCGGCATATCATCGCGTCTGTAGCCTTCCAGACACTGGTCAGAAAACATTACGGTCAGCATCAGCATATCGTCCATACGCCAGCATTCCAGGCGATAGGCGCGGCCATCGCTCAGCTTGCCGTTATAATAGCCGACATCCTGCACGCCATCCTCATCAGGCTCATAGGGAGAAGGCACGTAGTCAACGCGACAGGGAACAGGAAATTTTTTTATCAGCATAAATCGTTCTCCTCATAGAGCAAAGCGCCTCAGAGCCTAAGGCTTTGAGGCGCACTTGCTTATACGTTATTCCTTATCAGTAGTTTCCTCTGCTTCAGCTTCAGCAGTTTGAACTTCCGGCATCGGAACATTATATTTTACTTTGATATCACGGTAACGGCTCATACCAGTACCAGCCGGAATAAGCTTACCAATGATAACGTTTTCTTTCAGGCCCAGCAACGGGTCAACCTTGCCTTTGATAGCGGCATCGGTGAGTACGCGGGTGGTTTCCTGGAAGGAAGCGGCAGACAGGAAGGAATCGGTAGCCAAAGAAGCTTTGGTGATACCCAGCAGAATAGCGCGGCCTTCTGCAGGAGTCTTGCCTGCTTCCAGCATCTCGGTATTCTGATCTTCAAATTCTGCCACATCAACGTCTTCACCCGGCAGCATCGTAGTATCGCCGGATTCCTCGATGCGGATTTTGCGCATCATCTGACGAACCATAACCTCGATGTGCTTACTGTTGATATCTACGCCCTGAGACTTATAAACGCCAACTACCTGAGATACCAGATAGTTCTGGGTAGCCTTGACGCCGCTGATACGCAGTACGTCATGCGGGTTAAGAGAGCCTTCAGTCAGGCGGTCACCCTTAGCGATTTCCTCGCCCTCAACAACAGACAGCTTAGCACCATAAGGAATCTGGTATTCCTGGTTTTCGCCATCCAGTGCCATCACAGTTACCTTGCGGCTGTTGCCTTCCTGGGTAATATGTACGTGACCGGAAACCTCGGACAGAATGCCAGGATGCTTCGGCTTACGTGCTTCGAACAGTTCCTCGACACGCGGCAGACCTTGGGTAATATCATCAGCACCTGCAACGCCGCCGGTATGGAAGGTACGCATGGTCAGCTGAGTACCAGGTTCACCGATGGACTGTGCAGCGATAGTGCCGACTGCCTCACCTACATCAACGTTCTTGCCGGTTGCCAGGTTACGGCCATAGCACTTGCGGCAAACGCCGAATTTAGCCTTACAGGTCAGTACACTACGGATCTTAACCTTTTCACGCAGCTGGCAGATGCGTTCTGCCATAGGCTCGGTAACATATTCATTGATATGATAGAGAATTTCACCATTTTCATCCAGAATATCCTCAGCCAGGTTACGGCCAATGATACGGTCATGCAATGTTTCAATGATGGTTTTCTCTTTCTTGCCTTCGGTAATTGCCTCAACCTCAATTCCAGCAATTTCGTTGTTGCGGATACGCATTTCCTTAACAGTACCGTCAGCCAAAATAGCGTTGATAATGTCTTCGGTCATGGTGTCGCCGGTATGTGCCAGCACTTCGCCTGCACCGTTAACGATATCAGCTGCTACCTCTTTATTGTTGAAGTTATGCATCATAGCTTCCTTCAGCACATTATGTGCAAAGGTGTCGCTGATGTTGATGCGGACAGTTTCAATATCCTCACCATTCATATCTTCATCAGAGTAGAGGTTAATCTCTTCAATCTTAGCATCATTGAGTTTAGCGAAAAGCTCTTCAGTGATGTTGGTATCTGCTTCTGCAATCAGGTTGCCTTCTGCGTCATGTACGCCGGAAGCCAGAGTGCGGCCCATAACCTTTTCGCGGATTTTGTTCTGGCTTGCACCAAGAACAGCCTTGCTCAGACGGCTACGTTCCTTAACCAGGTTCATACCTACAATATCGCAATCATCCTCACGTACAATTACGTCCTGAGCAACGTCAACCAGACGACGAGTCAGGTAACCGGAGTCAGCAGTACGCAATGCAGTATCGGCCAAGCCTTTACGAGCACCATGAGAAGAAATGAAGTATTCCAAAATGGTCAGGCCTTCACGGAAGTTGGATTTGATAGGACGGTCAATGATACGACCGGAAGGATCGGCCATCAAACCACGCATACCGGCCAGCTGACGAATCTGCTGTTTGTTACCGCGGGCACCGGAGTCCGCCATCATGGAAACAGGATTGAACTTGTTCATGGTGGATTTCATCAGCTTATCGGTAACCTTATCGGTTGCTTCGTTCCACAGATCGATTACCTTACGATAACGTTCGTCATCGCTCATCAAGCCACGGCGGAAGAGGCGCTCAACCTTATCAACCTCATGCTCTGTTGCTTCCAGAATAACTTCTTTTTCAGCAGGAATCTGAATATCAGAGGTTGCGATAGAAATACCGGACTTACAAGCATTATCGTAACCCATCTTTTTAACAATATCCAGAATCTCGGCAGTACGCAGGTTGCCGTACAGCTTATGAGCTTTAGCAACGAGTTTGCCCAATTCTTTTTTGTCAATCAGCTTGCCAAGGTGCCAACGTTCAATCTCAACGGTTTCTTCAACAACGTTGCCTTCAGCATCCAGATGCTTTTCAACAACCTGATCTTTTTCTTTATGATAGTAACGCATTTCCAGAGGCAGCTCGCCATTGAAAATAGTATTACCTACAGTTGTAACTACCAGGGACATACCGGTTTCACCGACAGCTGCACCCTTTTCTTCATCATAGATTTCGCTGTTGGGAATATAAACCTCGATAGGTACCTGCAGATCTACCGCATGGTGGAAGTAAGCCAGCTGAGCTTCGTCCACGCTGCTGTAGCGGGTTCCTTCACCCTTAACGTTCGGGTCATCCTTGCTGGTCTTGACGATAGTCAGATAGTAGGAGCCCAAAACCATATCCTGAGTAGGAACAGCAACAGGCTTGCCATCCTTCGGTGCCAGAATATTGTTTACAGACATCATCAACATACGTGCTTCAGCCTGAGCCTCAACGGAAAGCGGCAGATGGACAGCCATCTGGTCACCATCGAAGTCGGCGTTATAAGCGGTACATACCAGAGGATGCAGCTTAATAGCACGGCCTTCAGACAGGATAGGCTCGAATGCCTGAATACCAAGTCTATGCAGAGTCGGTGCACCGGTCAGGAGTAACAGGTAGTCCCTGGATATNNNTTCAGCAGTACCGGATGCTCCTTGATTACCTCTTCCAGAACATCCCATACGGCGTTGGTAGCACGCTCTACCATGCGCTTAGCGCTCTTGATATTGCTTGCTTCACCGCTGTTTACCAAACGCTTCATAACGAAGGGTTTGAACAGCTCCAAAGCCATTTCCTTCGGCAGGCCGCACTGATGCATTTTCAGCTCAGGACCTACTACGATTACGGAACGGCCGGAATAGTCAACACGTTTACCTAACAGGTTCTGACGGAAACGGCCCTGTTTACCTTTGAGCATATCGGACAAGGATTTCAACGGACGATTGCCAGGACCGGTAACCGGACGACCGCGACGACCATTGTCAATCAAAGCATCTACTGCTTCCTGCAGCATACGTTTTTCATTGCGGACAATGATATCAGGCGCATGCAGCTCCAGTAAACGGTTCAAACGGTTGTTACGGTTGATAACGCGGCGATATAAATCATTCAAATCGGAGGTAGCGAAACGGCCACCGTCCAGCTGTACCATTGGGCGCAGCTCAGGCGGAATAACCGGTACTACATCCAAAATCATCCATTCAGGACGGTTGCCGGATTTCAGGAAAGCTTCAGCAACTTCCAGACGACGGATAGCGCGTACACGGCGCTGACCGCTCAGCTCCTTCATATCATGGCGCAATTGCTCTGTCAAAGCTTCCAGATCAATAGCTTGCAGCAGCTCTTTAATAGCCTGCGCACCCATGCCTACACGGATACCTGCTTCAGGATATTTGTCGCGCTTTTCCATATACTCAGGCTCAGTCAGCAGCTGACCTTTAACTAAGTCAGTGCCTTCACCCGGATCAAGAACGATAAATTTAGCAAAATACAGAACCTGCTCCAGGCTTTTCGGAGAAATATCCAGCATCAGGCCCATACGGCTGGGGATACCCTTGAAGTACCATATATGGGAAACCGGCGCAGCCAGCTCGATGTGGCCCATACGGTCACGACGAACCTTGCTGCGGGTTACTTCAACGCCGCACTTATCGCAGACAATGCCCTTATAACGGATGCGTTTATATTTGCCGCAATGACATTCCCAATCCTTAGTAGGGCCAAAGATTCTTTCGCAGAACAGGCCATCACGTTCCGGCTTCAGGGTTCTATAATTGATGGTTTCGGGTTTTTTTACCTCACCGTAAGACCAGGCTCTAATCTGGTCAGGAGAGGCCAAACCGATACGCATAGACACAAAATTATTTACGTCGATCAAGAATCATTCGCTCCCTTCTCTTACATATTATCCGGATCATTTAAGTCACCGTCGGGATTATCGGTAATTGTGAAATTACCCATATCAGCAATGATATCCCCGGAGTCACTTACATCCTCGGTAGCGTCATTATCAGCATAATCATCAACAGGCTTTTCAGGTGCATTTTCAATTACCTGGCCGTTGATATCCATGTCCATTTCGCGAGCGGTGGTTGCGATATCTTCATCATCATCGTCACGCAAGGAAACCTCTTCTTCGTCCTCGTTGAGAACCTTGATATCCAGGCCGATAGACTGCAGCTCCTTAACAAGTACCTTGAAGGATTCAGGAATGCCAGGATCAGGCACATTCTCGCCTTTAACAATTGCTTCGTAGGTCTTAACACGGCCAACAACGTCATCGGACTTAACAGTCAGGATTTCCTGCAGGGTGTAAGCAGCGCCGTATGCTTCCAGCGCCCAAACTTCCATCTCACCAAATCTCTGGCCGCCGAACTGTGCCTTACCACCCAACGGCTGCTGGGTAACCAGGGAGTACGGGCCGGTGCTACGTGCATGGATCTTATCGTCAACCAAATGGTGAAGCTTAAGGTAATAGGTCAGACCAACAGTAACAGGGTTATCGAATGGCTCACCGGTACGACCATCATACAGAGTAGTCTTAGCAGTCTTATCAATGCCTGCAAGCTCCAGGGCATCAGCAATATCCTGCTCATGCGCACCGTCGAATACAGGTACAGAAATCTGTACTGCTTTTACGCTCTTGCCACCGAATTTATCAATTTCAACAGTTTCCGGCATACCATATTTTTCATAATCGTAGCCGTAATGCTCTAATTTCTTAGCGGTTTCGGAATTAGCAAGCTCTTCCTTATAAGCTGCTTCAAATTCCGGAGTACCTTCTGCTGCACCAGTCTTTTCAACTGCGTTCAGCTTAGCTGCCAGGTTGGTAGTATCAATCTCCATACCCAGCGCACGTGCTGCCCATCCCAGATGGTTCTCCAGCACCTGTCCGATGTTCATACGGGAAGGTACGCCCAGCGGATTCAGTACGATATGTACCGGTTCGCCGGTAGGCAGGAACGGCATATCCTCACGCGCCATGATGCGGGAAACGACACCCTTGTTACCATGACGACCTGCCATCTTATCGCCTTCGGAGATTTTACGTTTTTGGGCAATATGTACACGAACCTGTTCGTTTACTCCCGGCGGCAGGTCATCGCCGTTTTCACGGCTGAATACCTTAACGCTGACAATCTTACCAGCTTCGCCGTGCGGTACACGCAGGGAGCTGTCACGTACTTCACGTGCTTTTTCACCAAAGATAGCACGCAGCAGACGTTCTTCAGCAGTCAGCTCGGTTTCGCCTTTCGGAGTAACCTTACCTACCAGAATATCGCCAGGACGTACTTCAGCACCAATGCGGATAATACCACGCTCGTCCAGATCCTTCAGAGCTTCGTCAGATACGTTAGGAATCTCGCGGGTGATTTCCTCTTTGCCAAGCTTGGTATCACGGGCATCACAGTCATATTCTTCAATATGGATAGAAGTAAAGATATCAGCCTTTACCAGGTCCTCGTTCAGCAGAACAGCATCCTCGTAGTTATAGCCTTCCCAAGGCATATAAGCAACGATTACGTTGTGGCCTAAAGCCAGCTCGCCGTGATTGGTAGCCGGGCCATCTGCCAGAATCTGCTTTTCAACAACCTTGTCGCCTTTGAAGACGATAGGGCGCTGGTTAACGCAGGTACCTTGGTTAGAACGTTTGAATTTCAGCAGCGGATATACGTCTACCTCGCCATTTTCAGCACGTACACGGATTTCGTTGCCTACTACGCGGATAACCTCGCCGGCACGTTTAGCCAGGACGCAGACACCGGAGTCAGAAGCAACCTTGTATTCCATACCGGTACCGATAATCGGAGCCTGAGTACAGAGCAGAGGTACAGCCTGACGCTGCATGTTCGCACCCATCAGAGCACGGTTAGCGTCATCGTTTTCCAGGAACGGAATCAGTGCAGTTGCGATAGATACTACCTGTTTAGGAGAAACGTCCATCAGGTCTACTTTATCAGGAGTAATAGACAGAACATCATCCTTAGCACGGGCAGTTACACGCTCGCCCATAAAGTAGCCATCATCATCCAACGGTTCGTTGGCCTGTGCTACGATATATTTATCCTCTTCATCAGCAGTCATGTATCTGATTTCTTCAGTTACACGTTTATTTGCTTTATCAACAACACGATACGGAGTTTCCATGAAACCGTATTCATTGATAACAGCATAGGTAGACAAGGAACCGATCAAACCGATGTTAGGACCTTCAGGCGTCTCGATAGGACACATACGGCCATAGTGGGAGTTGTGTACGTCGCGGACTTCGTAGCCTGCACGCTCACGGGACAGACCGCCAGGGCCGAGGGCAGACAAACGACGTTTATGAGTCAGCTCTGCCAGCGGGTTGTTCTGGTCCATAAACTGGGACAGCTGGCTGCTGCCGAAGAATTCCTTAATAGCAGCAACTACAGGACGGATGTTGATCAGCGCCTGCGGAGTAATAGCCTCATTGTCCTGAATTGTCATACGTTCTTTAACAACGCGTTCCATACGGGACAGGCCGATACGGAATTGGTTTTGCAGCAATTCGCCAACGCAGCGTACACGACGATTGCCCAAATGGTCAATATCATCGCCGGTACCATGACCATCCATCAGGTTCAGCAGATAGTTAAAGGAAGTAAATACATCCTCTTGGGTAACTGTATGCAGTTTTGCATCAATGCCGGTGGTAAACATCAGCAGCATATCTGCTTCATGATTTTTAACCTTAACAGCACGCAGGCCACGTTCACTGTAGACACCGCTCTCTTCAATCTTATCCAGATTTTCGTCGGTCATCTTAGTGCCTTCCGGCAGGATGATTTCGCCAGTTTCTTCATTAACAATAGGTTCAGCCAGTACAGTACCGCTCAAACGGTTGCGCCAGCCAAGCTTCTTGTTGAGCTTATAACGGCCAACATTAGCCAGATCATAACGCTTGCTGTCGAAGAAGGTATTCTCAATCAGCTGTACAGCGTTTTCCAGGATAACAGGCTCGCCAGGACGCAGCTTTCTGTAAAGCTCCAGCATTGCTTCATCTTTGTTGGTAGTGGTATCCTTCTCCAGGGTAGCCAGCAATGCAGGATGATTGCCGAAGCATGCGATAATCTCATCATTAGAGGATAAGCCTAAAGCACGCAGCAGCACTGTTGCCGGAACCTTACGGGTACGGTCTACACGAGCAGAGATAATATCATTGATATCAGTTTCATATTCAATCCAAGCGCCACGGTTAGGAATTACGGTAGTACCATAAATCTTTTTGCCGCTCGGATCCATAGTTACACTATAATAAACGCCAGGAGAACGTACCAGCTGGCTGACTATAACACGTTCAGCACCATTGATAACAAAGGTACCGGTATCAGTCATCAGCGGGAAGTCACCCATAAACACAGAGGATTCTTTCATCTCGCCAGAGTCATCTTTGAAAACGAGACGAGCTTTTACGTTCATTGGTGCAGAATAAGATTCATCTCTCTCCTTACACTCTTCAACACTATATTTAGGAGCTCCTAATTCAAAGCTTTCGAAGTAAAGCTCCAGATTGCCTGCAAAGTCTTTAATAGGAGAAATGTCATGCAGAATCTCCATAAGGCCCTTCTGAATGAACCACTCATAGGACTTTCTTTGAATATCAATCAAATGCGGCATAGCCAGAATTTCATTGATTCTCGCATAACTATACCGAGTCCTATCACCTACTGGAACCGGTTTAAACATGTAATTCCTCACCCCTTCTTGTATTATCAGCATACTAAACTTGGCAGCATCACTCCCGACAAAAAAAACAACAAGGTTCTTACCACAAGGACCTTGTCAGTTGTCTTCGATGAGCAGCCTCATCTTTCATTATAAGCAAGATACGCCGTTCAACCACTGACCCGGCAGTATTTGTTGTCAAAATTTACACCTGCAAAAATAATAATGATGTAGTATGATATGTTATCATAAATAATGCAAATTGTCAAGATTTAGCTCAAAAAAAATTACAGACACCTCATTTTTATGGGTGTCTGTAACTTTATAGCCACGTCTTATTCAAAACGTCCTTTAAGTACAATCTCTTTATCCAGCAGAGCTACCTGGCCTTTAGCAAACAATGCGTCAATATCCAGGTTTTCGTCAAGAACCAACAGGTCAGCGTCCGCGCCAACTGCAACACAACCCTTAACGCCAGTCTTGCCCAGCAGCTCGGCAGGTGTAGAGGTCAGCAGCTTAATAGCCTCTTCAAGCGGCAGGCCGCGGCGTACCAGGCTCTTGATCGTCAGATGCAGATATTTAGGAGAGCAGTAGGTGAGACCAATGCAGTCACCATTTTCATTGAACTTAGGTTGGGAACCGAAAGCATCACTGCTCATCGTCAGATGATCAGTGCTCATACCCTCCCAGCTCAGGATTTCCATAATCTGCTCTGCGCCGATTTCCATATCCTCATCAGTGCTGCCGGCAGTCATGTCGAAGTAACCGCCGCGACGTACAAGCTTTGCACCTTCTTCCATCAGCTCGCGAGTACGCAGCATATGAGTCGGCAGGAAGTTTTTGGCAGGAACATCGGAATGGTCCAGTGCGTAGAACAGCGGGTCCAGCTTACCAACACCGGAACCCATATGCATGGTTACCAGGCCGGCAACGTTGGCCAACAGGCCACCGCGACGGGTTGCGGTAGCAACCTCAATCAGCTCCGGTCCCTGAGGATTAGAGCTACGATGATCGCTTACTGCAATCTTGGTGCCGATAATCGGTGGAACCATCATGATATCCTTTTCGATAGAACCGGTAATGGTCGGAGAAGGGATACCGTAAGCACCGGTCAGGCAGTAGGCGGTAATGCCTTCTTCCGTCAGTGCGCGTGCTTTAGCTACCAGGTTTTCTACGCTTCTGGTCACACCATCTGTACCCAGCAGGCCCAGAACAGTAGTAATACCGCAGCTGGTAATCTGGCTCAGCATTGCTTCGGGTACGCGGGAAGCAGGTCCCTGCTCACCGCCGCCGCCGGTGATATGCATATGCATATCAATATAACCGGGCAACAGCTTTTTGCCGCTGAAATCAAATACCTCAACCTCAGGCATACCTTCGTAGCCTTCGATTTTATCAGCAATACGCACTACCTTATCTGCAATAACCAGCACATCTTTTTTACCAAGATGCGCAGGTGCATAAACGTCAGCGTTTCTAATTAACTTAATCAAAATGTGTCACTTTTCCTTTCATTGTGTACTAAGCAGCTGCTCAGTACTGCCGACTTGCTTGCGCAATCGGCTTATTTCTTTTCGTCTTCCAGCTTAGCAATACCGATACCGGTGTAGCCGTAGAACAGAGCGATAATGAAACCGGTGTAGCAAAGAATTGCCCACGGTGCATAATCCAGAGTTTCAATGCCGGTGCAGGCGGTCATATAAGCACCTGCTGCAGACCAGGGAACCAACGGTACAAATACAGTACCTGCATCCTCCAAGGTACGGGACAGGTTCTTAGCAGCAAGGCCTCTTGCTTTATAAGCATCACGGAACATTTCACCGGGAATCAGAATGGACAGGTAGGAGTTACCGGTGCACAGGCCCATGGTAATACAGGAAGCAACGGTGGAAGCAATCAGATCGCCGGTGCTCTTAGCAAAGGTCAGGATTTTTTGCAGAACTACATCCAGGCAACCAGCCTTGCTCATGATACCGGCAAAGCAGAATGCGCAGAATACCAGCAGAGTGGTACCCATGATTTCAGCCATACCGCCGCGGTTCAACAGCTTGATAATCTGTGGAGCAGCAGTAGCAGGGTCAAAGCCAGGAGTGGTCAGCATAGAAATTTTGAAGCCTTTTACGGTAGCCAGCAGCAAATTTTTCAGGTTGATGTTTTGGAAAACCAATGCTTCGGCGCCAGCCAGAACAGTGGAAGCCATCATAACCGGCAGAGTCGGTTTCTTAAAGATAGAGCCTGCCAAAATCAGCAGTACAGGCAGAATCAGCAGAATGTTAAAGTTGTACATGCCATCTAACTGAGTCAGCATAGTGCTTACTGCTTCGGAAGAAACATCGCCGCCGATATTGCCCTTTAAGCCAACGAAAGCATAAACAACCAGGGAAATAATAGTTGCCGGAACGGTAGTCCAGAACATGTGAGCAATGTGCTCATAAAGAGTAGAACCAGCTGCAACCGGTGCCAGGTTAGTGGTATCGGATAGCGGGGAGATTTTATCACCGAAATAAGAACCGGCGATTACAGCACCTGCAGTAGCTGCCAGGTTTACACCCAAAGTGCTGGCAATACCCATCAGTGCAACACCCATGGTAGCAACAGAGCCCCAGGAGGTACCGGTTACGATAGATACAACTGCAGTAATCAGGAACGCAGTTACCAGCATGAAGGTCGGGTTTACAATCTGCACGCCATAATAAATCATCATCGGGATAGTACCGGAAGCCATCCAGGTACCAACCAGCGCACCAACGCAGGTCAGGATCAAAATTGCCGACATGCCCTTGGCAATCTTCTGGCAGATTTCGTCCATCATTTCATCCCAGGTAACACCGACGCGGTAAGCAATCAGGCCGGCAATGGCAGCTACCAAAAGCAGCAGCGGCTCGGTTGCATACCCCAGATAACCTTTGCCGACGGTCAGAATAACCATCATAGCAATAATAGGAATAATAGATTCCGTAAAGGTTGGCATACGCTTATTTGTTTTTTCTTCAGTTTTTTGCATATCCTTTGACATAATACCCTCATTTCTGCCGGTCATATAGCCGGCTTAATTTTGCGCAAGCAACGCTATCTATAAAAATTTTATCATTATAGCTTAATTATCTCAACAGTTTTTCTTTATCTATACTTATTGGAATTTTTCTTGTATACATAAGCAATTTATTCGCCGTTCTGTATTTTGTATACAAAATTTGTACTATAATTCGTGGACATTTGCTTAACCATGCGCTTTTTTATACTAAAAATTTAGGACTTCTTCAAACATGCTGAAGAAGCCCTAAATCAGAAAATCAATAAGATTATTTTTCCTGTTATAGCATTTTGATAAATTATTCTTATATAAAGAACAGAAAGTAAATTAACCCTTTATCTTTTCCTGTGACTCTTTTAAAAGCTCCAAAAAGCGCTTGGTCGGCAAGGTAAAGTTAAATTCATAATCGTAAAGAACCGAAATAGGCATATTTCCCGAATACTTGACTGGGAATTCGACTAATGTTCCCTGCTGCAGTTCCTTCATTACTTTTACCCGCGGTGTCAAAGCTATACCGAGATTCTGCTCAACTGCCATCAGCACGGATTCCGAATCACTGAAGGTCAATATACTTTGCAGACGCGTGAAATCAACCTTCGATTTCAGATGCTTATAATATACCTCGCTTGCAGGATAGGCAATAAAAGGATAATCATAAATATTATTATTTCTGCCCATCTGCTCATACAGTTCTTTGGAGGCTACAAAAACCATCGGCTGATTCCAAAGCTGTACACGCTTGGTATAAAGCGGCTGCACATCAATATGCACAAAGGCAAAATCATACAGCTTTTGCACAAAGGCATCATTGATAGTCGATTCCACCGTCATGCAGCGGTTAACCTCTATATCAAGCTCGGGAAATTCTTTTTTGAGCTTCAGCAGTACTGGTAAAAGGTAAAAGTTTATGCCCTGAGTAGAAACGCCGATTTTTAAGCTGTAATTCTTCTTTTGAAACTGGCGCATTACCTCCTGGCTTTTCTGATAATCAGCCATCAGCTGCTGTGCTATCGGCACAAAATTTTTACCGGCCTGCGTCAGATAAACATTCTTGCCATCTCTGGTAAAAAGAATGACGCCATATTCCTCTTCCAGCGCGTTGATATGATTGCTGATTGTAGGCTGGGTAAAGTTAAGATATTTCGCAGCCTGCGTAAAGCTGCGGCACTGTACTACAGTCAAAAAGGATTGGTACACCTGGATGTTCATTTTATGGACTCCTCAAATTCTTACTTTTCGTCAAGAACAGGTACAAAATATGCTTCTACACCGGTAATTTCTCCCGGCTGCAAACGCACAAAGGTCTCCGACGCTTTACCGTTGATCACAAAGCAGGAATAAGTATACTTGCCAGTTGCCTCACCGTTATCTGTTTCCTGCTGTACATCGGCAGAAGGAACAAACTGCTGGTAAATCAAATCGCAGTCATCGCATTCCTCCGCCTCGTAGCTCAGCGCACCATCAGGCTCTACAATAGCAATGCCTGCACCCTCACGCCCAAAGATAGGCTTCTTAATATAACGCTGTCCAGCCAGCTGCTTGCTGTCCAAATAGGTCGGCGTTAAATGCGCAGCCAACAGTTCTTCCTCCTGCGGTGTCCAGAACAGACGATGCTGATATAAATACCATGCCAGTGCCAGCAGTGCTTTATTCTGCAGTACAATGGATTTTACCGGATTAACCAGATCAACAGCATCGAAATTAGCTAACTCCATGAGCTTTAAGCCAACAGGATAGCCATCCTCGCTTTCATCATCCATCAAAAGCTCCAGCGGATGCAGACGGTACAGTATATCAATTCTATCTTCCTTATGGAATATTTCATTATGAATGTACACTCCGTCATCATGTACTATAAGCTCATCTAAACCGACAAGGCGACAGACAAAGGGCTGCCTGCTCAAAATGCGTTCACGCAACACCTCTTGCACACGCTCAAATAAAAATTTGGCGTTAGCCCAGTCCTCGCTGTAGCCTTTATCAGCAGCAAAAGCAATGCGCACTACATCCTTATCTGCATATTTAGGCTGTTCCAAAAGCTTTAAAAAGGGCTCCGCCAGCTCCTCACCATCCGAACGCGGCTGCAAATGCAGGCCGTACTCCTTAGCAAAATATGCTTCCGCTACCTTGTTGGCATAAAATGTTTCCGGCAAGGCGCAAGGAGTATCCGAATTGATCTCTACCAGCTTATAGCAGCCGTCAGTATTCTTTACAAAGTCAAGACGGCTGATATAGCTCACATGATCCGAGTTATCCGCAAGGATATACGGTGTGAGCTTATCCGTCATATTAAACAGATTAAAGGGCATTGCACCATTATTATTGGTACGCAAAGCCTCTGCCAGGCGTGAGAGTGCTGCTGTAAGGCCGGCACTGATGCGCTGCAGCTCACGCTTATTGGCATTGCTCATAAGCAGCGCGCTGATAGTAGGATAACGGTTTTCCCACTCCGTCGCATCCACATACGGCATAATATTCAAATCAATTTTATCAAGCCAGGTATCAGGCTTACGATATTTATACATCTTCATCACCTCAGGAAATTGCGCTGCCGCTGGAGCGGCTCATGCCACTGCCGATACCGCTTTTACCTGTAGTGCCCGTACTGCCGAGCTTGGAATTTTGCGTGCTTCCTGCAGTTCCCTGCTGCACAGAGGCACCATTAGCTGCATTACTGCTATCTCTGGCCGTAGCTGAACCTGCAGCTGTATTATCCTGCTTCGTATTAGCTGCAGGCGCAGTACGCACACCTGCTGCAGGTCCTACGCCAAAGGTACGACCGATAAAGTACCAGGGAAAGAAGCCATGAAAAAAGCCTCCGCCGTTATTTTCATCCTTCTTTTCATCTTGATTATTCTGAGCAGAGTTATCATTCTTCCACTCACTGTCTTTATCGTTGCCACAGCCTGCAACACCAGTCAGCATTACTGCTATCAGCGTACCAGCTAAAAGCTTTTTACGTTTTTCGTCTGTAAGCATATAAAACTCCTTTATAAAAAATCTCTATCATTTTTACACAGCAATATAGTAGGTCATTTTTTATATTATAGCATAAGAATGTTAGAATGTAATTTTTTTATTAGAAAGCTGAGCTAAGGTGAAAGTATATATTACAAGTGATATCGCTAATTACTTTACAGCCGAAATCCAAGTCAATTATTAATGTATTATCTTGCAAATAAATACTACTTTAAATCACTTATTCCACCTAGCTTATTCATATACATATCTAGCCAATCCTCCCAACAGAATCCACCTATATTTACAATCACAACATGTTCCCATCTATCCTTAATTGACTTGCCTTCAAAGATTTTGGCTTCTAACATTTCTTTGGCAGTCAAGAATTCCTCACCATCAGGTATGTCACAATACCCCACCCAATATAGTTTATCATATTCACGTAAACAGCCAAGGTAATGTTCCTGTTGATTTTTAGGCTCATCATCAAAATAAAATAAGGTTTCATCAACAAGAAAAACTTCATCATGCTCAAATATTTTAAGAAAAAATTCATATGAGTGAATCTTTTCATAACTCATCAACCATGCAAATCCTTTTGCCATACGCAAAGCAGGTTCCTTAAAATGATTTCCCTGATTCCAAACAAGAATACTGCTCAACCTATAATCTTCCAATGATGTATACACATCACGAATATCATTTGCCACCTGTGCCAGAATTTTGTTACGTGTCTTTGCTTCCTTATCGCCAAGACTTAAATAGACTCTATTGGTTAATATTTTGTTGTTATGTACAAAATCAATAAATTTAGGAAACCACACAGACGGAGATACTGCTGCTATACCTTCGAATAAATTTGTTTGATAAGCCGCCCACAATACAAATAATCCGGCTAAGGAATAGCCGCCCGCAAAAATCTTTATATCTTGATGCTCACTTAATAACGGAACAATTACTTCATTTTTTATACGTGTTAGAAGTTTTTCCGCATTGCCAGCAAAGGCAGCATCTCCAAAAATCGGCTCTGCCACCCATGGCGAAAGGTCGTCGTTCCAGCTATCAACCTGCACGGTAATAAACAAAAAATCTGTATTCTGTGTTACGGCTTTTATATGGGACAGTTCATCTTCGATAAACGGCAACTCATGTTCTCCTATTATTTGCAGCAAGACTACTTTTGCGTCGCGATTGCCTTGATAATTGACTTGCATCCCCTACTCACCTCCTGGTTCCGTTGCAAATATTATATATTCTTTGAGGCAGAAAATCAAAAAAACTCCCGACACACCTAAGTGCATCGGGAGTCGGATTGCAGACGAATCAACAATCTGATAGTATCACGGTAGTACCAGCGATTTTTTCTAACGCAACATGTAGTATTGACGAATAAGCTCCAACAGGCTCTCAACTTTCATACCCTTGAGTCCTAAGCTCTTCATATCGACAGGCTCATCAGCTACCTTTGTAATAAACTCCAGCATATCCTCAGCAATCTTATCAGGTAAACTCAAGGACTTACCTTCTAGAAGCAGAGCAGACAAACGAAAAATATCATTCTTATGCTTCTTAATATTCTTGCTGTCTATACTCTCGCCAGAAATTTTTCTCTCAGATAAATCTAGCCAAGCTTTTGCCTTAAACGGAATGATATATTGATAATCCAAGATGCTTATACCATCAATACTAATCCTGCCAGACTTCATGAACTCATAGTACTCATCATTCAGCAAAATAGCTGATAAGCTGATTGACGAATCATCAACATGAATAGGAACAACATTAGCAGCAAAGCTTAACTCCACATTATACGGCGGTCTGCTAAACAATTCTATCATAGCAGGATATTCTTTGCTTATAGGCTTACTGAATCTGTAAAACTCTGGCTTCTGCTTGCTCTTGTCAATATGCTGATATCCAGCCGTCTGTACATACTGCCAAAATTTGCTGACGAACTCCGGTGTAAGCGCTTCTACAATCAGCACAATATCCAAATCCTTAGTAGCCCTAAAAAAACTGTCTTCACTTTCCATATAGATATCACAAGCAGCACCGCCTATGATAACATATTGATCCATAAAGTCACTAAAGCTTTCTTTAAAACTTTTTAATCCAGGTACCATGCTGTCCCTCCCAAACTTCTTCCATAATTCCATCCAGCGCCTGCTCGACGCGTTCATCATGAATATCCATTAGCGACAGAACTAAAGATATCGGATCAGGTATATCCAGCTGCGAAAACAGCAACGGATTATATGACCATAATTGCAATTCACTTTGCTTTTTGTTATCAAGTAATTCACTATGCAGGACACTTAAATCAACATTCTTTCTATACGTAGCATACTTAGCAGGCAAAGTATTGGCAAGCATACTTTTTTCAGCTAACGCATCTTCCCCGGCCAGCACCATTTCCTTCACAAGACATCCATTATCTATATATCCACACTTCCATATCGGTGAATTAAATCTTGCTTTCAATTCCTCAAACAGTTCCTGCTTCGCTAACTGACTGCGCAAAACATTACTCTGCTTGTCCTTCTCTACGTAAAACAATTCGCTGGCTTCAAGCTCACGCATTGCTCGCGTTATACTCATAGCAGAATACGGCAAAAACTCAACAGCTTTTTTTATATAGAGGAAAGGCTCGCGAGAATAAAGATACATCATTGCCAAAAGCTGCGCTGGCAGTGAGAACTTTACTTTTTCATTTTTTTCGTCGCTGACCGCTTGCAAAAACGTTCCCAAAAACGGCAGATAGGCTTGCTTGGCATCCACAATAAAAGGAACCTTCTGTTGAAGCAAGCCTTTCATTTTAGAATATGTTAAGCTTCTCGGATGATAAACGACAGGTAAATTTTTCTCACTGCTTATTTTTTTCATATGATTAACCAGTGTAGGAATCGTAGGCTGCTCATATACAGGAGCTATAGCCAGGAATTTCACTTCATCTATTTCTACCAAAACGTAATCGTAAGCCTCAACAAGCAAACGGCTTAAGCTAGCAAAATCGCTAAATTTTTTGCACACTGCATCTATTCCAAAAATATCTTTCAAGAATTTCTCCATCTCGCTCTCTCCTTTCTAACATATTTTTTATTATTATAACATAAAAATATTATAATGTCATTTTTTATGTTAGAACATTAAGCAAGGTTGAAGCTTATATCTTTATGCCGGTTTTATCGCTGTTTTTATTTCTCAACATTAAATTATAAAATGACTGCCTTTACTCCTTAATGTATTCTTCACATAATTCAAGTTCCACTGTTTTATAATAGTCGTCTTTAAAAAGCTCATAGAAAAACTCTCTGAGTTCTTTGATGAAAACAACTTCAGTCAACTCTCCTAGTTTCTTATTATAAGTTTTAGGAGGATATTGCACATTACAGAAAAACATAATAGTTCCATCATAATCCGAAATCCCCTTAAAGCAGCCGAAAGGATACCCAAACCTATAACAAAACAAGCACTCGAAAATATCTGCCACATCAGAAGAAAATTCATTGCTATAGCTTTCATCATATTTTTTACAAAAAGCTTCCGGAGTCTTTTCATCCAAATTGCTTACAATATAAGAAAGCCGGTAATCATTCAGGGCAAGATATGCTAACTGATGATAGACATCCATACTAGCAAGCCATTCAAGATTCTTTTTGCCAATTCCTCTTTTGCTTTCAAAATATTCTTTGATGTAATCAATAGGAGGCATTTTATAATCCTCGCTGATATTGTCAAAATCCTTGATGATAACGCCTTTTCCAGTATCGTTTATGTGATAGTAACCCATGATATTGATAACGTATAATAAGTTGCGCAAATTCAATTCAAAAAGATAGACATAAAGACTACCTTTGCTTACAATTAAGTTACCACACAAAACATGAAAGAAGGTAGAATCTATGTCTGGTAACATTATACAATTAAATGAGCAATTTATCCACAACGAATTGCAAACTATTGTAAAAAATAGTGTAGAAGAAACTCTCAATGCTCTTTTGGACGCTGAGGCTGACAAACTTGTATAAGCTGAACGCTACGCACGCGACCAAACAAGAAAAGGTTATCGTGCCGGACATTACGAAAGATCATTCTCTACTCAAGCTGGTGACGTTACTTTAAAAGTGCCTAAATTAAAAGGTCTTACTTTTGAGTCTGCTATTATTCAGCGCTACCAAAGACGTGAATGCTCCGTAGAAGAAGCCTTGGTAGAAATGTATCTTGCCGGAGTTTCTATGCGTCGTGTTGAAAGTATTACAGAGATTCTCTGGGGACAGAAGGTTTCAGCCGAAACCATTAGCAATCTGAATCAAAAATGCTTTGCTCAAATTGAAGAATGGCGCTCCAGAAAGCTTACAGAAAAGTGTCCCTATGTCTTTGTAGATGGTATTTTCCTAAAGAGATGTTGGGGAGGCTCCTTTGAAAACGCATCTGTATTAGTTGCTATTGGCGTCACTGAAGACGGATACAGAGAAGTTATAGGTACAGCCGAGGGCCTCAAAGAAGATACCGAAAGCTGGAAAAATTTCTTTGTATGGCTGAAAAGCCGTGGCTTAGATGGCGTAAAACTTATAATTGGCGATAAAAATTTAGGCATGGTAGAAAGCATAGGTGAAGTGTTTCCAAATGCCAGATACCAACGCTGCACGGTGCATATGTACCGTAATATATTCTCTGTAGTACCACATAAAACTGTCAAGGAAGTTGCCAAGATGCTCAAAGCAATTCATGCTCAGGAGAATAAAGCAGCAGCTAAAGAAAAGGCAAAATCAGTAATTTCCAGATTACGTGAGATGAAACTTAACAAGGCTGCCGACAAACTAGAAAATGGTTTAGAGGAAACCTTGACCTATATGGATTTTCCGTCAGAGCATTGGCTACGTATACGTACCAATAACGTTATTGAACGTGTAAACAGAGAAATAAAGCGTCGCACAAGAGTGATTGGCACGTTTCCTGATGGTGAATCAGCATTGATGCTTGTATGTGCAAGATTGCGTTATATAGCCAGCAATGATTGGGGCAAAAAACGTTACTTGAACATGAAACATCTAACAGATATGCTTGCCGAAGAACTATATTATGAAGCAAAAATATCTTAAAAACAGTTAACTTAATAAGCAAAGGTATCTCAAGCAGAAGCTAATTGATATTTAACGGTGAAGTGCACTAACCGTTAAACTTATATACTAAACTTCTGCTAGGATGTCTGAAGAAATTTGCGCAAAACTATTGACAGTACCAAGTTGAAAGTTTTGATAGCTTTCTTAAAAATGGATGGAGCTACTACTATTTTGGTTGCTCCATCCATTTTTATATTTGCTCAACCTTAAAGCAACAGTCAATCAAAGGTAATATTGGGGTTTTCTCTATGACAGGCAATTTTGACCATCTCTGGCACATTACCTAAGAAATAATCTTCAAGAATATCCCATACTTCGTCACTAGAAAAATCGCTTTCATAAATGTATGTGAGCATTTTTACAGCCAGTAAATGCCTTTCATACACTCTATTCAATAGCTTGTTATCGTAGTTTTTAGGCATGCTCAGAATGTTTATTAAATGCTGAATCTGGGTAACATAAATATATAGTTGACTATTAGCTCCACCCAGCATTTCAAAAGAAAGAACATCCATAGCCTCTAATACGCCCAAAACAGTAGAGAACTCGCCTGCCTTGCTGTTGGCATTATCAATTAAATACAGTTCACCATCTATCGTTTCTCGGATTATGTCATCAAACCTTCTGCTAACCCAGGCAAAATAATGGTTTACAGCACTAAAGAAACAATATGTTATCTCACCTTTTCTATTGGACATTTCCTGCACAATTCTGGTGGGCTGTTTCATATATCTTTTACGGAACGAATCCATGGACGCAATAATAACTTCTGTAATAGACCGAGCCTTGTACTCTTCTATATTAGCTTGTCTCTTGAATTCCATCGCAATGGTATTAACACTAACGTATTTACCATCTTCAACATGCTTATAAATAATATTTTCAAAAACCCCCCATAGTCTTTTATACAAAGCCTTGGCATTACTTTGAAAATCTATTTTCACTTGAAGGGCAGCAGTTAAATCAAACTTCTTATTGAAGGACAATTCATCACTCTTGGTATAAAGCAAATATTTAAACTTTTGAAAGGACATACTATGGTACGCTTGTTCCCAAATTCTTTTCAGGTTAACCTTGCATATGTCGGGGAACTTTGTATCTATGCGGCTAACGCATCCAGGAAATCTATTTGCTATTTTTTCTTGCATTACACTACTAATTTGAAAGTAGCCATTAGCAAACATGGGAATAGGTTTTACATAAATCGGAGAATAGCCCTTCTGGTTTTCGTAATCCTTTTGAATCATCAACAAAGCAGTTTTTACTTTGTTAATAGTATTATCCTCATCACCCCTTGGGTCACCAAAAATATAAGCAAAGTTCTCTGCATCAAGAAGCATAGAGTGACGCTTGCGGGTTGGTCGACCACCGTTACCAGCCAAAGAACGCTTGTACAATTCGACAATCTTGCTAATTACTTCAATAAGCTGAGACTTTCTAATAGAAGAAAGGCCATGTAATCTATTAATGTGTTTAAAATCCCTGCTATTATAGTGGTAATAAGCCTCACCATTTAACCCTTCTTTTCTGGCGGCTCTACCAATTTCCTGAACATAATCACATACATTGCCGGTAGGAGCAAAATGAACGACTTTTTCAATATCGTCTATATCTACACCCATACCAAAAGCTTTAGTGGCAAGCATTACAAATCTGATGCCTTCATTCTCAGGAGAATCTGGGTTCCCACTATCATAATGCTTTTTAAAGCCCTCATATGCGTCGCTTTTTCTATCTTTGCTCAAGGCACCATGGTATACAGCCAAGTATTTTGCAACTAACGGGTTCTGTGCCCGCAAGAATTCTTCACATCTGTTAATTAAGGCTACGGTTGGGAAATATATTAAGGTTTTTTTACAGGTAACGACCGCTTCGTTGGCAATCTGCATAATCTCATCAAACTTATCCAGCTCATATTCAACAGGTTTTCCAGGAGGAGGTTTTAGTCTATTAATAGTAATCTTTATGTCATTTCTCCTCACATAGCCTAAATAAGTAATAGGATTAATCATATGCAGGCTATTCAGTGTTTCAGAATACATATCTTCAAAACCATGGTAAATAGCTGTGGCCGTAAAAGTGGCAACAACGAATTTTTTGTCCCTCTCTCTACGCAGTTTGCGAATATAGTCACCTAAATACCAATAGTCAGGTCTGAATTGCTTTCCCCAGGTAGTAACAATGTGAGCTTCGTCAACAATAACCATGCCTATAGTCCTGTCCCCAATTAAACTAGTAATGTCACTACGACTCAATAAGGTTTCGGGGGAAATGTAAAGAATGTGAATCTTATTTTCTGCAACCTTGCGCCTAATATCTTCCTTTACGATATTAGAAAGGTCAGAATTTATCGTTTCAACATATTTGTATTCACGCTTGCTCAAATTATAAACCTGATCATTCATCAAGCCTATTAAAGGTGAAATGACTATTGTAAGGTAATTATACTTTTCAGCTAAATAAATAGCAGGAATCTGGAACATAACAGATTTTCCTGAGCCAGTCGGAGCAGTAACAAACAAATCTCTATAGCTTTGGTTATTGCTTGCTTTTTCGGCTTCATCCGTTAGGTTAGCAATAATTCTTTCCTGAGAGATGCTAACAATCTCTCGTTCTTTACCATCGTTGAGTTTCTTCAGATTGTAAACCTGTAATTCTCTAAAACTATCATAGCCCCAATATTTTTTTAATATTTGGGTGAACTCTTTTCTGCTGTTATAGCCTTCTTCTTCGGACTCCAAAGACACAAAATATAAACTAGCCCTATCTCTAATAATGCTAGCTAAATATGCCAAATGTTCCTCTAACAGAAATCTATCTCCAACGTATCCATTAATGTCAATAAATATTTCTCCAGCCAAAGACTCAGCCTTTAGAACTAAACTAATGAAATCATTCTCTTCGTTCAAATAGAATATTTCCTGAACTGCATTATCCTTAACAGTGAGCTTCTCAACATTAGAGTCAAAAACATTAACCTGTGTTACCCCTGTTTCATCACCAGCCTTCAAAGCGCAATATGCACCCACTATTTGGCCATTTACACTTTGGAAATCATCATAAATCTCAACGTATTTATCAATATTACCAATTGCTAAATCATCTTGTGAATCATCATCAGTAACCAAATAATGGTTCAAAAGATTATTCTTTGTCTCCTCATCAAAGCACACATTCAAGGGGTACTTGTTCATGAAGAGGTTATTATTCACTACATATACATTATTGAATTGTTCCTGTATAAAAGTTGCCAGCAAAAGGTATTCTTCATAAGAAATATACTTTCTTTTAGAAATCACACTAGCAAAATACATTATTTTATTCTTTACGGCTGCCTGCAAATCAGCTGTTTCGCAACCAAAAGCGGCCAAAACATCCTTTGAAAACCCCTTCAGGACAACAATAGTATTCTCATCTATATACAGATTCTCTAATTTAGCTTTTATTAGTTCAACAAAATATTGTTGCATATGCTCACCTCTCCTCGTAATAATCATTAAAGAGCTGCCTAAAATGATGGCTACGCAATTTCTTCAATGCTTTTGCTTCAATTTGTCGAATGCGTTCTCTGGTCACGCCATATTTTTGCCCAATCAACTCCAAAGTTTTGGGATGCCCACTATCTAAACCGAAGCGCTCTATAATTATATCCCTTTCTTTGCTTTTCAATTGAGATAGTGCTGCATCAATGGAATCTCTTAAGGCTGCCGCCATTACCTGATCTTCCACGGACGGTTTACCTTCATCAGAAACGAACTCTCCCAATACCGTTTCTTCTTCCTCCCCAACCGGCACATCTAAAGAGACAGTATTAAGGTAACAGTTGCGTATCACCATTACTTCTTCAACTCTTGCGGTGTCTATATCTAGTTCAATCGCTATCTTGGTAATTCTCTCTGGTAAATCTATTCCCTCACGGTATAATCTGTTGTCCAAAGCAGTCACTTTAGTTATGATTTCCATCAGATGTACAGGTACTCTAATAGTAAATCCATTATCATAAATGGCTCTTAAAATATGTTGTTTTATCCAAGGCACTGCATATGTGGAAAATTTTTCTGCAATACTACTATCAAAAGTTTCAGTGGCCCGCAACAAGCCCATCATACCATATTGCGCCAGGTCTTCTAACTCCAAATCATTTCCAGCAAAGTTTAAATACTTAGTCGCAAACATATACACAAGCCTTTGGTTTTTTATGCATATATCATTCTTTGCTTTTTCGTTGCCTCTTTTGATGAGGGCACACAATATTTCATTGCTCTGCTTTACCTCATTAGATGCGGGATAATATGTTATCTCATCAGCAGTATTATTTGGCTTAACTAACTCACCTCTACCCGCATTAATCCGAGAATCATAATCAACCGAACTCATGTTAATAAAAACATATCCTCTAGAGCTCAATTCATTCTGAATCTCATGCTTTAGTTCTTCACCCAAATATTTAAAAGCCACATTAAAGCCAGGCAATAAAATCACATTATTGTCTCTCATATATGGTTTTAATGCCTGTAAAACATAGTTTAAATTCATGCCCTCACCACCATCTACTCAATTATTAACTACTTTAAGCAACAACCATTCCTAAATCCAATGCCTGCTGCAGTGCATCACGAATACTGCTCTTTGTCATTTTGAGTGAATTACTACCACATCTTATAACATTAGGTGAGCCAGGTCTCTGAGTAATTGCTTCAATGGCACTACTATAATCACCTGTACCGCATGTTTTGTGTGGCATTGGACCAACAAGGACCAAAGTATTTTCCGGTCTCCAGAATAACTTTTCAAAATTAAAGCGTTTGACATCATCATAGTCTAAGCAGAACTCAAAACGATTCTTGTCAAATCCCATACCTTTTATGAGGCCAAGTAATTGTTGCATTTTTACTTCACATTGTCCAACAATAAACACCTTCCCCGTCTTGTAAGGTTTATATGCACAATCATCTGCCAATAAATCTGCTAGTCCCAATAACTCTAGTACTTCCTCCAATTTGCCATCCCTATTTAGTTTTGACAAAATTTCTTCTGACTTTTCAGCAATAGTCTTGCGGAACTTCTCTTCCAATTCCATCAATTCTTCAACATTCAGCAATTCTATTCACCATCCTCTTCGTCCAAGATTCTGGCCAATCTATCATTGGCCCTTTCAATCTTAAGCTTCAACAGAGCGATTTCATCGCTAATGGTTTTATATTTCTCAGTGATCTTTTTCTGCTGCTCCATAGTAGGTAGCTCAATAGGCATTTTCTTTAAGCTTGCTAGGTTTACAACTGGAATAGTGGTTCCAGAAACAACGCTCTTCAGGAGTCCAATGCCTTTGGAACTCTCCAAAAATGCCTTTAGGTACACTATATCAAGCTTATTTTTATTTACCTTTAAGACATGCATATTGCCCACCGGCAAGATTTTCTCACCTTCTGCAACTTTTACTATAGCAACTTTAAAGGGGTAACCATTCTTAGAGAGCAACATATCGTCATTTTCTAAGAAGTACTTTTCATATTTTTTATCCACAGCTTTTAGGTAAGGTAATTCCTTGTTAACCATATTATCTTGCACATCCGCCAATCTAACATATTTAATATCAGTGGGCTCATCCGAAGCCAATTCGTCGAGTTGTGCTGCATTTAAAGGAGCTGTACGGCCAAAGCTATCAACCACACTAGCCAATGGTACAGGATTCTTTAGGTCAATAGTATCTACAGCCATGTATCTTTCGGGACTCAAGGAGTAGGAATTAGTCTGAATATCGCCGGCCGTAATATCAACGGTATATTTACCACCATTGTGATAAGCATCCATGATTTTAGAAATGTCCTCAGCGGACATAATGTTTTGTCTTCTGCCAGGCTGATAGAACTTTCTAGCGTTAACCAAACGGGTATATTTATTACCTTTGCTCAAAACCAACAGGGATAGATTTACACCAATTACAGAGAATAGCTTGGGTGGCAAGCTAATAACAGCTTCAAGCAAGCCATTCTCTACAAAGTATCTCCTAGGCTGCTCATCTAGGCCATTCATTAAACAACCATCGGCAACAAGCAAAACCGCTTTACCGTTATCTGCTAAAGCCTTTTCTGCACCTATAGCATAAAGCCAATCTAAGGAGGTGCCACTTTTTAAAATTTGGTAGCAAAACTCATTATTAATAGATTCAACATATCCTTCCTCAGTTAAGCCACTAAATGCAGCCCTTAACCCCAGAGGATGCATAGAGAGGATTTTATCATAACAAGGCTTTACATCAAGATTACGCTTGTGTTCCAAATGTAAAAACGGTCTATTAATAATTGTGCATGCCTTATTCAGCAGACCATATCTAATACTAGCTATGCCTTTGGCCATCGAATCAACTTCGTATGCAGTGAATTTGCAGTCATACTTTTGGCTCAGAGCAATCAAGGTATCTCCGATACCACAAGAAGTCTCTAAAAACTTTTCGCCATCGTGAATATCTAGGATTTCTTCTAAAAGCCCAATAAAGCACTTAGGCCTATCAATGAACCCATATGATCGACCAAATTTCTCGTCCTCTGTATTTAAAAGTATTTGAGCGAATACTGCAGGCGTATATTTTACAGACAATCCTTTGACTTGTTCCCAAATCTCAACTTCATGATTACGTAAAAACATTGAATCCATTACAACCATTCTTTCATTTTCATTTAAAGTTGATAAAACATCGTTGTAACTCAGATCATGGGAATCAATTCTGATACTTGCCTTATAGAGAAGGAATACAATAGAACTAAAAGTAAAGTAGTTGTCTTGGAGGCCATTCATTCTCAATGTGTTTTTAATTTCCCAAGTAGCCTCATTAATTTTTGTATTCAAAATATCGTTAGCCAATTTAATCCCTCCATTTTGTTACTCATTTTACTATCCTAACTTAGTATGTCTTAATTATATACCCACCGCCATGTTTTGTCAACGGTTTTTTATAATCGTTTTTATTATTCGGTGGTTATACATAATCAGTTTTTGAGAAACAGCATAGTTTTTGAAAAGTATAGCTTGATTTAGCCCCTAGCAGCCCATAAATTCTCAATTACATATAAAAAAGCGGTTCTATAATAAGTGTTGGGGTATTGACTTGGATTAAGTCAATACTTCCAACACTTATTATAGAACCAAAAAACCTCTATGCACTAGATATAGTGCATAGAGGTCATAAACAGAAGACTTTAAACAATATGTAGTGCTGGTATCCCAGCGCCGCAATTATTTAACTTCTTTTTGCGCACTATTTCATTAGCTTTATCAGTTAATGGAATAGTGCTTTTTGTTTATAATTTTTACCTTTTTTATACCCAGTTTATCCAGTTTTTGGAGAAACGGAGTCAAAGTGTACTCAAAATGTAGTCGTCCCCCAAAATAAAATAAGCGCTCAAGCCGACAATAATCTAGCCAGAACGCCTATCCAATTAGCTACTTAGATTATACACCATTAATCTAATTTAGGCAATAGATTATCTAGGATTGCTGTAGTGGTTAACGGACTAACACTGCGGTCGCCGCCGAGGCGAAACACAAAAAAACGCCGGTGTAGCGGACACCGCCCAAGCAACCGCAACGATCTGACGCCTGGACAAGCGGACAGACTGGCATACCTCTCCTACCAGGATCGTTTAGTGGCGTGCGCGGCCATAACGGCGCGGTATGGTAATCAGGCGACATTACGTCGGGGTAGGTTACGGACGGCTAGGACTGATTTTAGCTGATTGATGTAACTCATATGCAGGAGATGGGTGGATGGATACCTCACGACGACGGCGGGGCGATGATTAGCCAACCAAGCATACCCTATAGTAACTCATTTTTTGAGCTGCTATAGGGAGCAGTGTCTGTTTCCTCCTCTGCTCAACAAGGCAAAAAATCCATTAACACTACTCCGCCCCTACTCTCTTAACAATAATATATCAAACATCTAATAAGCTCTACGCAAAACAACATACTATGCATGATAGAGATAAGTAGGGTACAATTTATAAAGTCAATTTTAGGAAGGAGTACAGCGATATGAAACAATTAGTATACAATCGTCGAACTGATAGATATGTGATTAAAGGAGAAGGAGATGAACGAGAATTGCATTGTGGTAGTATTTTTGAAGTTTTACTAGACAGACAATGGATTACCACAACAATAGAAATGCAATGGACTAATGGCGTAGGTACATATTACCTTACGACGCGAGCGTTATCTTTGGAAAATATTGTTGCCTATAAAGTACCGGTACGATAAAATAGGTGAACTAACCTGAAGCGGTATTAATAAAATCAATATAGCATAGTTGAATGTATTGTTGTTTTTTAGTGTGTAAGCTACAATATTAGTATTAAGGAGGAACGCAATCATGTTAAATGAACTTATCTTTTTTGAAGTACGTATCTTTAGAATGTTCTGCGAAAAATTGCAAGTTTCGTCTGCTGATACTAATAAATTGTTTGAGACGTATGGTGTATGGAAGTATATTGAAGATACGTATGATATGTTAAGTTTAAGTAGTGACGAGTGTGCTGTTAACGATATTGTAGAGATGTTAAAAATAAATGGTGTTAAGCTTGAAGGAGTAGTTTGTAATAAACTAGAGGCAGTTACGGATAAAAGTACCGAACAAGAAAGGTTTTGTGCAGATTTGATTTTGACTGATGCTATTATGGATATGGCTGATGAAGAAGGTATTTCCTGGCAGGAAACGAGACACAAAATCTTAAATCCCGAAGCTTATAAAGCCCTATATGATTTTGAAGCTGGATTATGGGAAACTGGACCAGATTACTTCAGATATTTCTATAAAACGTGTAGTATAAATGAATCAAAGCTTTAACATTAAGTCCTGGCACTCATAAGCCAGGACTTTTTTATAGGTAAATATAAAAACAATCTATTGTAACCATAGAATTTATGCGCTAAAATATAATAAATGAGTAACGATTTTTACGTTCTCTTCCTACGCGTAGCATTAGGCGCACTTATGGGTTTCTCGTACCAAGGCAGAGCCTTGGTAGAAACCCGTGCAAGAAAGCTAAAAAAATAAAAAGAAACATAATCCTTAAGCAAGGAGGATGAGGACCATTGGTCCCTCATCAATTGCAGATTATATCTGCAGGAATTGCTTAAGGATTTTTTGTTTTTTTCAGGAGGAAAGCATAATGGCAACATATCATTTAAGCCTTAAAAATGGGAAAACTGGAACTGCAAAGCAACATGCAGACTATATACTGCGCGAGGGACGCTTTAGTAGTGGGCGACGTGCGGAAGAACTCGTTTATAAAAACGCCAATCTCCCACATTGGGCTATGTCTGCGTCTGATTTTTTTGCGCACGCAGATAAGTACGAGCGCACTAATGGCAGAGCATACTCAGAATTTGAGATAGCACTACCAAATGAGCTAACGCACGAGGAAAATCAAAAATTGGTAAATGATTTTGTTGGTAAGCATATTGGAAATAACAAAGTATGGGCATATGCTATCCACAGTAAACCTGCTACGTTCGATGATGATGAAGAACAAATCCATGCACATATAATGTTTTGTGAACGAGTTGTAGAAGATGGCATGACAAAAGCCAAATCACCCTCTAAATTTTTTAAACGATATAATGGAAAGAGTCCGGATAATAGTGGATACAAAAAAGATGAGCGTTTTACATCTAGTGATGCACGCGATAGCATAAAGAAAATCCGACAGAGCTGGGAAGATATGGTTAACACGGAGTACACATCACGTAGAATAAACAAAACTGTATCATGCAAAACGTTAAAGGTCCAACGAGATTTAGCAGCTGCAGCAGGAGATAATGATCTTGCCGATTTTTTTGATCGCGAACCCCAGGAGCATCTTGGACCTGCTCTCGCATATAAAACCAAAAAAATCATTGAAGAAAATGGTTATGATCAAGAAAATATCGATAATACCTTGGACAAAATTTATCAAATGAGTGTCAAGGCTTTTGGCGTAATTATAGATAAAATTCAAAAAGCACGTAAAGCTGCTGAATTAAAATACAAAAAACAAATTGAGTTAGAACGTAAAGAAAAGGAATATAGTGAAAAACGATTTGCCGAACTTACTATGTCCGGCGAAATTATCAGAAAAGATTTTGTAAAATTACTTGGTTCAGTTAATAACCAAATAAAATATAACGAATCTGCAATTATAAGAATTGAAAAAACAATAACTCCGATTGATCAAATGCCAAGCAAGGTACTTAATATTATGACCAGCGGCAAATTTGAAAAATTGCAAAAAGAAGGTGAAGCAATAATCAGTCTTAAAACTAGACTAAAAGAAATCTTAAGCCTATACGGTCCCAAAGAATCTATGCCTAATAATATACGAGCAGAGTATAACGAAAAAGGACGATCTTACAGAATTCTGAAAGCTGATTATAAAAAGCAAGATGCAGAAATACACAGCTTCATCAGCTCTGAAGCAGGTGATAAATGGTATAAAAAATTGATAAAAGAAATGCTCGAACAAAGTAAAGACATGGAGGATCAAAAATTGAATCTACTCAAATTAAATAATGAGTACAGAGAATTGCGAAAAGAGATTATCGAAGTTGGCAGGAAAATAAACCCGCACTTGCATTACAGAATGAAATCTAAATATCGTGCTCCAGAACTTGGCAACGGAGCATCAGCTATATTTGACGCAAGGAATGATATAAATAATCTGTTACGCAATATCATAAATGCAGGCAAGGAAAACATAAGACGGAATAAAATGACCGTAAGCCTTAACAGTCGAAAGAGTAGCGAGTGGGACATGTAAGCTTAGGTAGTGTGATTATAAAAGTCACCTATATTAGTCTACTAACTATAGTTATATCAATAATTAAAGTTATAATGCTAACCATAGTTATGTCTATAATTAACGTTATGACACTAACTATAATTATATTTATATTTATAATTATAGTTATGATAATCGCTGTTATTATATATGATTTTAACGTAAAAACAATAGACTAATATATCATACTCTGCTATAATAAAGGCAAGGAGGGGATGAGATGGTTGAACCGGTATTAATGACGCTTTTATTTGCTGAAGGATTGATAGGATGTGTATTGGCAATTCGCTATTTTGAGCTAAAAATGACATTTTCATCCTACATTTGTATTAACAAATCTGGCTATGGCATTTTTTGGAGAAAAAGAAAGCTGGAAAAAATATACGATATTGTTTTATTTTTGATAAGCTTAGCTTTATTCATACTCCCAGTAAAAATGCAGATTTATACTGATATTAATTTGTTGTATAAGCTGTTGGTGTTAGATTTTGCTGTGATATTTATACTAGCTCGTATGAATGTTGTATTCAATAAAACTTTAGTCCATAATGTCCTCTTGCATATGTTGATAAGAATTGAAAAAGAGGATATTGTGAGACGGTTTACCTATTCAGAGGCTGAAGAGATTTTAGCTGATTATAGAAAAACCTTGCCATGGTACAATGAAGGGCTTACGATACTTGCATGCACTCCGCTGTTAAACAAGCTGTTATTGGAAGAGCTACACTACGTAAAGTATAGATATTGTGGGCATTGGTGAGTTTGGTAAATATAGCGCGTTGGTATATATGAACAAATTCAATGATTTTGCCTTACATTCTTGAAGCAAAGGGGGCCTATAACTATGTTAGCTGTAAACTACTCTACTCTCAAAAACAATTTAAAAGATTATTGTGATGAAGCAAGTGATAATAATCAAACTATTATTGTTACTCGTAAAAAATCAAAGAGCATTGTTATTATGAGCCTTGATAATTATAATCAGCTTATGAAAAATGTCCGCAATGCAGAATACCTTGCTAAACTTGATAGAAGTATAGAGCAAATCAAGAATGGCTTCGGTCAAGTGCATGAAGAAAAAGACCTTTAGATTATAGGAATAAGCCAGAACCATTAAAACCCAGCATAATTATAGTAGACATATAACCCAAGCTAATAGAGTTGTAGATGATGCTGATGTTGAAGATAATCTTTACATCTACTCATCTAAGGGATATTGTCAAGATCAAATTAGTAGAGTTGGTATGAAAACGCCAACTCTTTTTTTGCCCAGCGGTGTGTCCTTATTAAATATTTTTCGAATGATTGCTCCACTTTGTTGACTTACATCGTAATTATAAATATAATATTATTGAGTTGTTACAATTGAGGTGAGTGTATGGATTACATGACTGAACTTACCGCTATTGCAAAATCGCATGGCGGAATTATCAAAACAAAAATAGCAGCACAACATGGCATATCCAAAGCAATGCTTTATAAGTTGTGCAAAGAAGATAAAATACAACGCATTGTAAAAGGTCAGTACATTCTTCCCGATGATATGCAGGATGAGTTGTTGGCAATCAGTAATCGTTCTGAAAGAGTAATATTTTCTCATGAAACAGCCCTTTACCTTCATGGGATTTCAGACAGAACCCCATTCGAGCATACGGTTACAGCACCGTCCGGTTGTATTCCATCTGCAGCAATCAAATCTGAATGCAAGGTATATTACATCAAACCCGAATTATTTGAGCTTGGCAAAACAACGATGAAGACATCTGCAGGAAATGATGTTACCGCATACGATCTTGAACGCACGGTCTGCGATATAATCCGCAGTCGCAACAAGTTGGGAACAGAAACTTTCCTTGCGGCATTAAAACTGTATGCAGCTAACCCAAAGAAAGATTTGAACAAACTAAACTCTTACGCAAAAAAGATGCGAGTGTCTAATATCCTGCGTCAGTATTTGGAGGTGCTTCTGTGAGTAAAGCAATGAGTCTGAAAGCGAAAATTCGCAATATTGCCAAGCAGAAAAATATTCCTGCACAGGTCATTTTGCAGAACTATATGTTTGAGCGTTTGCTTGTCCGTTTGTCTGCTTCTGAATACAAAGAAAAATTTGTATTAAAGGGTGGAATGTTGGTAGCAGCGATTGTTGGTCTCGACAACCGTGCAACGATGGATATGGATACTACGCTCAAAAACCTTCCTTTAACACCGGAAGCAATTCGCAGTGCGTTGGAAGACATCTGCAGCATCGCATTCGATGACGGCGTTGTGTATGAAATTGGCACAATCTCTCCCATCCGTAAAGATGACATTTACGGCGGATATCGTGTCATGCTAAATGCCAGGTTCGATATTATGCTAACACCGCTTAGCATTGATGTATCCACCGGAGACGTAATTACGCCTCATGCGGTGCAGTACAATTTCTCCGAGATTTTTGATGACGAGAAATCATACGAGCTTTGGGCATACAACATTGAAACAGTTATGGCGGAAAAGGTGGAAACCATTTTGCGACGCGGCATATTCAACACCCGTCCAAGAGATTTTTACGATGCCTACATACTGACTACAACGCAGAAATTTGATATTACGGTCTTTGAGGATGCATTGAAAGCAACGGCAAATCACCGCGGTACTACAAATCAGATCGCAGATGTTCCAAGTATTCTTCATAACATTGAAGAAAGTCCGGAACTCAAAACGATGTGGGATAAATACCGCAAGCAGTTTTCCTATGCAAAGAATATTACTTACGAGCAAATTATGGATTCCATAAAGGCTTTGCTCAAATATTAAGCATGTAGATAATATTCGGAGGGGAATAGCATGAATAACGACATTCTTAAAAGATATATTGATGATCAACCTACAAAGATTATAACAAAGCTCGATTTTGCAACAGGAAAACTTTTCTATGATAAGATTGTTCGTAAGCGTCAAACAGGCACCCGTTAAAACGTCCCCATATGAAAAAAGACAGCCGCCGGCGGTCTTTTTTTACATTCAAATTATTTTACTCTCGTAAATTACAAGAACAAGTTGCAGCAACATTAGCAGGAGCAGTTTTTACAGGTAAGGCTTGAGAAATCTCAGCAAATACAGGAGCAGCAACAGATGTACTTGCTTGTACTTCTGTAGAATATGATAAAAAAGTAGAAATCTAACATAGTGTTCAAAGGCTGGGGCTTGCCCCAGCCTTTTCTATCTTCGCTCAGCATTGGCTATAACTAAGTATTGCAAATCCACCACGCGCTCAGATGCATGAGACACGGCACTCAAAATAGATCAATACCAAAAGAAAAGCTCGTAAAAGCAGGCTATTATGAGTTAGCGAGCAATTACGAGCTTAAACAGATATAATTTAAAGCTCCTTGTACTAAGCAATATACAAGGCGATGTGAGAGATTTACAGCCTAAATAATGAGCAAGTTAATCTGCTTTTTGCTGTTGCTGTAGCTTAGCGTTTTTCGCTTGCTCTTGTTTGTAAGCTTTTTCGAAAAACGCAGCTCTTTCTTCAGTTTGTTTTAATTTAGCCTTGAATTTTTCAACTTCTTCAGGAGTATAGGAATATAATATCGGCATAAGAATCACCTCTTTCGTAATAAATAAAAAAGCACCTGTCAAGCTCGACAGATGCCACTGGCTCACACAGCCAGGCACGACCTCAACGCATATGCGAAGCTACCCGTGAAACTAAGTAAATTATATCATCAGAAGATATTAAGAGCAAGAGCATTTTGAGCACCCATTGACATATCAGAATGTAGATTTCCATAATACCTTCCCGTCTTTTTTGATGTTTTTGAAAAACGGTGTAATATTACCCCATTCATTAAATTGCTTGTTGTATATCGGGAGCACGGATATAACTTTATTGTATTTCAGTTCTAAATCCACAACAAATTCAATCATCTCATCGTGCATTTTATCCGTATAATCGTCAAGAATTACCGCTATATCTATATCTGATTCTGATGTTGCTGTCCCGCGTGCGACAGAGCCGTATAATATTATTTCTTTGACATTTGGAACAGTGAATATATTGATTAGTTGTAGTGTAAGATCAGAAATGAGAATGTCTATGTTATTCATGGCACAGTCTCCTTGCTATTCTTTGTATCTTTAAGCCATTTATAATATCCAGAAAGAACTTTTGGTTTGCCGACACAGCCAATGTGGCAACAGGAAGCAGCATAATGTACAGCTTGATTAAAGCGCCTAAATGAAACAAATTTTAACCTGACGTATGTGCTAGGCTGGCTCTTAATAATAAACAAAATCATGATAAATGGGTTGAACTGCTGCTGTCAGAAAATACAGCTGAAATTTACAAAGCCGATTACATAGGAAAAGAATTTGAAATTAAATTGTTGTTAGCGCTTTTTTATCGCATAGTTAATGGTTGTCTATTTAACGCTTTCGTTTTTATTATCAGGGTTATTAATGGGAATATAAACTACAATAGTTTTAGTTTTATCATTATAGCTATGCCGCTTTGTTTTGCAGTCTTTGTAATTTCTTTTAAACTCGCTGTAAAGCATTTCGTTTTCAATGCAATTTTTGGAGTTAATACTATTGATATCATTATCATAACAATCAGGACAAACGAAAAATTCTTCGTATTTTCTTAGTTGATGTTTATGTTCTTTTGTTTTACCGTAAAGTTGTATGGTACCAGTGTGTCCACAGCTGTACGTAACAGTATATTTCATTCTACATACCTCGCTTTCATGTATACGGATAATAAAAAAAGCACCTGTCAAGCTCGACAGATGCCACTGGCTCACACAGCCAGGCACGACCTCAACGCATATGCGAAGCTACCCGTGCAACTAAGTAAATTATATCATCAGAAGATATTAATAGCAAGAGTATTTTGGGTACATTAAAGTATCCTATTTGCCTTTAATTATGTCAGTAAAATCAGAGATATTATCAATTTTAAAGGCTTTGAGAGTTACTAAAGAAGATCTGAGCCAGGTAATATTAGATAACTCCTGGACGAGCATGTAAAGCAAGGCCAATTGATTTTTTGACGATGTGCATACATAAACATTATTTGTTAAAGGCTTAAATTGGAATTGAACTATTACATTACGTATATTACTTAAAGCTTCATCGTATGGTAGTGATAAATTTGTTTTGTCGAAATCTAAAATAATTGCATATGCAGATTGCAAAGATGGTAATTTCATAGTAGATAAACACCTCCGTTTGATTTCGTAATTTAAAGAATAGCGCAGCTGGCGCAGTAAGTCAAGAGCTTTTCAGCTACGCTACGCTTCGCTGAACTCTGCTCTATGACTAACTGCGTCAGCCACGCTGATGATTCAGGCATCTTAAAATAAAGGAGATGTCTAAAAATGTTTAATTTAAACCAACCAACCGTACCGACATTAGAATACCAAAAAGCGCGTCAAGCGCATAAAGCACTTGGTAGAGAAGATCGCTTTCTAGCCCACATGCATTGCACCCATAACCAATTTATACGTCATGTATTGAGGCTTAGGCAGTATGGTCGTTGTCCTGTATGCGGCAAGCTGATTAGTCTAGAATCGCCAGCTAATGTACATCATATCAGCTATACACGTTATTGTGGCTCAAGGACAAGTGAAATCAAATGCTTTTTTCCTAGAGACAATGGCATGATTTATGCGATGACGCCTAATTGTGAACTATGCTATTATGATTGTCCGGAGAAAGCCTCTGCATGCTTAAATAATTTGGTGTTATTACACAGTGCTTGCCATGACAAGCTGCATAAAACCAATTGTACTTTTTAGCAATAAAGTTATATTTTGATTTTGCTAGAATGAAAACTCCTAAAGTAGACTCTTTATATTGCAGTCGTCTACTTTAGGAGTTTCCTGTCATTTACTCCCGTTTTTCCAGGATACCTTTCAGTGCATCCAGCTCTTCTTTACTGAGCGTCACGCCCTTACCCATCTTTTCATGTTCCGGAGACCACTCACGAAGGTCGTACTTCGGCTCACGTCCGTTCCAGGACACAAGGTTAAGCTCTTTAGTCCAGCCTTTAGAACCGGTGCTCAGAACACCGATGTGTTCAACAATTTCAAAAGAGATTTCCGTTTTAGGCATATGCAAGACCTCCAATCGTCCTAATCTTTGCGCCTTATAACTAACCTTTATTCATCACCCTGCTTGCCATACGCAGCAGCGCCATCGGCAGCCTTTAGCTCTTCCTGCCTGCCGGGCTCCGGATACAGCATTTTAGTTTGCTTATCGCCTTTAAGTGCGTGATAAACCTCACCGGCGAAAATTCCCAGCACCTGACGCTTAATCTCATCATTATCCAAAAGCAAGCTGAAGAAGTCCTGGTTCTGCTCCAAGCCTTCTACCAAAGCATCGTCAACGTTGTCAAAATAAGCAAACTCAAAATCTCTTTCGGTGTTGTTTTGAGCGCTGGCACGCAGTTTTTCGGATTTCAGCATGATGTCTTTAATCTGCAGCATGGCCTTGACTGCAACGTCATTGTTGTAGTTTTTACCTGTTCTGCTGTTGATTTCCGCAATAATCTGCGACAGACGCTCAATTTTTGCCGGCGTAAGGCTCAACAGCTCGGATGTAGGCAGCGTAACAATCGGGTCTGCCTTATGCTTGGTGTTAACAAATTCTCCGCTCTTTTTCTGCACGAAATTATCTGCCTTAATTTTGCCGGTTAGGTCAAAACCGCCACCGGAATGGCGTACTTTCAGATACGTCTGCAAGTAGGATAGAAACTTGTATTTCTTATGAATATCAACATCTTCAAAGCAGGTTGCCTGTACCAAAAACTCATAACAGCGGATGAAATGGCGGATTGCCATATGGATTTCCTTCTGCGTCTGCTCGTCATTGTTCTTTTCGATGACGTTTTTGGCCTTCTGCAGGAAGAAGGTCATTTTCTTTTTGTCCGCAGCGGTAACCTTTTCCTTGTACAGCAATGTGTTAAAGTCCTCTACATCACCGGGATCAAGGAAGAAATATCCGTCGATTTTCGCGCTGATATCATAAATAGAACGCGGGTTAATGCTGTTGGACAGCAAGGTCACAGTGTAGTATTTGCTGAACGCCTTCTCGATATCCGCATAATCATTGGCGAAATCAAGGACAAAGCTTTTCTTATCAAAGGGCGGGCAAATACGGTTCAGGCGCGATAAGGTCTGCACTGCATTTACGCCACGCAGCTTTTTGAGCACATACATAGCGCACAGCTTCTTCTGGTCAAAGCCTGTCTGATATTTATCTGCTACTAGCAGCACCTGATATTCGTCCTTATCAAACTCTTTAGGCAGGTTCTTTTCAGCAACGCCGTTCATGCCTACTTCCGTATATTCCTTGCCGTCGATGGTGACCTTGCCGGAAAAAGCAACCAATGCCTTCAGGCCGGTATAACCTTTGCGATTGATATAGTCCTCAAAGGCCTGACGATATTTTACCGCACCGGCACGAGATTCCGTAATGACCATAGCCTTTGCCTGACCGTTAAGCTCCTGCATGACGTTCTGGCGGAAATGCTCGATGATAACCTCAATGCGTTGCGAGATATTGGTTTCATGCAACTGCACGAAGCGAGCAATCTGGCGCTTGGCATCATTCGTTTTCATTTCCGGATCATCTTCAATCTCTTTGTTGAGGCGATAGAACGTATCGTAGGTGATATAGTTCTGCAGCACATCAAGAATAAAGCCTTCTTCGATAGCCTGCTTCATAGAGTAAATATGAAAGGCTTCATACTGTCCCTGCTCATTTACCCTGCCGAAAAGCTGCAGAGTAGTCGGTTTCAGCGTAGCGGTAAAGGCAAACATCGACACATTAGGCTGCTTGCCGTTGCGCTGGATTTCATCGGTAATAATATCTTCAACATCAACATCGGTTTCCACTTCACCGGAGCCAAGCGACTTGGTAATCGCTGCCATGTTCTTGCCAGAGGTAGAAGAATGCGCTTCGTCGATGATTACGGCAAAATGCTTATTTTTCAAGCCTTTGACGCTATCCACGATATACGGGAACTTCTGAATCGTCGTAGCAATAATCTTGGTGTTACCGCCAAGAGCATTGGCAAGGTCGGTAGAATTGCACTGGTCGTCCATAACGCGGATAAGGCCTTCTTTGTGCTCAATGCCAAGCACTGCCTGCTGCAACTGTCTGTCGACTACTACGCGGTCGGTACAGATGATGATATTATCAAAGATAATCTTGTTGTCTGCACTATGCAAGGACGCCAGACGATGTGCAAGCCAGGCAATCTCGTTCGTTTTGCCGGAGCCTGCGCTGTGCTGCAGAAGATAGTTCAGGCTGCTGCCATGCTCCTTAACATCAGCAAGCACCTTGCGCAGCACATCAAGCTGATGATAGCGAGGGAAGATAACTGTTTCGTTCTTCTTTACTTTGCCGTTGGCATCTTCTTTTTCGCTGACCTCGATAAACATGAACTTGCCAAGGATTTCCAGCAGGCTGTCCTTTTGCAGGATATCGTCCCACATATAATGAACGCTGTATTCATCTTTCAGCAAAGGATTACCGGCACCGACCTGAATACCTTCACCACAGCCCATATTGAATGGCAGGAAGAAGGTACTGCTGCCGCTGAGCTTGGTGCACATATAAGCCTGCTCCAAATCCATAGCGAAGTTTACCAAGGAACCGGCCTTCCACAAAAAGAGGCGGTCTTTAGGATTACGCTGCATGCGATACTGATAGATTGCATCCTGATAGAACTGTCCTGCAGCATTGCATTTCAGCTCGAAGGTGATGATTGCAAGGCCGTTGAGGAAGATTACAAGGTCAATGCGTTCATCATCACTTGCCCAGACCTCTTCGGAAACGGTGAAGATGTTCTTATGGTACAAAGCGTTGAGTTCCTTGTTGAAGGTCGTTGCAGGCTTCGTATACATCAAATCCAGATGAATGTTGGCCAGCTCCACGCCATGCTTAAGCACATCAAGACGACTGCCGTTCGCCCTCGTTTCCTGCTGATTGATGAAGGCAACAAGGGTATCTTCGGTTTTTTCTTTATAGATTTTGCGCAAAGCCTGCAGCTTTTCCGGCTGAGTTGCGTCAAGGAAAGCAAACAGCGCTTTGCGGTTCATAGCAAAAAGGCGGTCGAACTCCGCTGCCGGAGCTTCTACGTAACCGCATTCCGTCTTTACAAGCTGCTCGATGATATACCGCTGATATTCTTTTTCCGTTAGTATGTTATTCATGCATGAAGGCCTCCTTCTTGTCAGTTATGGTTACTTCTTTTCGTCAAAGAATCCATTCTCACAGTCCTAACACAGATACGCCCACAATCCTTTCAGCGGCATCTGCTATCGCCATTTTTTGCTTCAGTCATAACTAACCTCAACCTTCTTTATTGGCGCAAGAAATTCCGCAGATTCAATATACAGATTATCCAAAATCGGTAATAAATCTATATAATCCTCTTCCAATTTATCTTCATTTTTATTCTTACAAAGTACAACTATATAGCCATTATCCCATTCTAATACTTCTGTATACTTTTCTAGTCGTTTTCCGGTTAAAAAGGTTATTACCCTATCACGAAACTTAAAAAAAGTATATTCGCCCTTATTGCTTAAAAAAGCAGTATTTAACGTACTAGTCATAAGCAAACACCTCGATTGACTAACTATACTCTGTGCTTTCTTTGTTACTCAAAGTTTAGCACAGGCAAAAATCAGTGTCAAAAATCTTTAACAGGAACCTCCTTCTTGCCGGTGATATACTCGTATATGAGGGACTTTTTGTAGTCGGTAAGGATATAGAGCTGACGCTTTTTGTCAGCGATGAGGGTGTCAATTTCGGAGCATTTAATGTCGAGGTAGTCAGCGATTTGCTGTTGTTCTACGGTTGTCGGCTCTAACAACAAGAGTTTTGCAAACTCACTAAAATTCAACCCTTGCCTTACACCATTTCCCATATTATAAAAAACCTTGATAATATCATAACTATGAAGAAGATAGTGATAATATGCGCTGTTAACATTATCCTTAGGTCTTAAATCAATATACGCAGATGTAATAATCCCTTGTTCTTTAACAAGCCCAGTACGAAGACTGCGTTTATCATTCTGTAAATCTGTCGGTCTTATAATTATATCTCCAGCATTAATAACATTATAAGTATTAAAACTAGCTGGAAGCAATCCACCATTAGTATTAATATCTTTTCTTATGATTCTTCCATAACTTAAAGACAACAAATTTTGCTCTTGCATACGATAATTCTTAGTTTTTCCTTCTTCAAAATAAACATATACCGGATGCACTTCCCAATCCTTCGGAATCTCCCCAATCCACTCAATCCCACTGTCTTTCATCTCCGCATCAGGATTCAGACCTTTGGTAACCGCTTCGGTAATAACGGATTTCTTATACTCCTCCAAAAGAGATATTTCCTTTTGGATATCTTCAGCGGTCGCGTCGATTTCGGAACATTTGGTGTCGAGGTAGTCAGCAATTTGCTGTTGTTCAACTAAAGTTTTTGGTAAAAGCACATGTAAAGTTTTGATTTCATCTATCGACAATTCAGGACGAGTGCTTTTCATTAACGCTATATCCCAAAATTGTTTATAACCTATAAAAGAGCTTAGAACATAAAAAATAAATTTAGGTACTACTTCTTCAGAAACGGTAATTTTACCAACGTGAGAAGTTGTGTTAGCTTTTTTTATATTTTCTGGCATAAAGCCAACTTTCCCTATAGTCGCACCAGTTTTAGCGAATAAAATATCGTTCGGATATAATGTACTGTTAATTATTCCATTATTTTGTTTCTCGGTTATATAAACCAAATTATTCATAACCAATTCAGTAGCAAAACCTAAATTCTGTACTCTAATAAACGGAATACCCTCTTCTGAATAATTTTCTGCTTTTATAGTTCCATGATCACCATCACCGATCGGATAAGGATGCGTATAATCTAATACATGAGTAATCTTCGGAAACTCCCAATCTTTCGGAATCTGCCCAATCCACTCAATCCCACTATCCTTCATTTCACGCATTCCCATCACCTCATTTCATAAGGCGAGCAATGCGCTCATTCACGGCCTTGTCGATTGCCAAAAACTCTGCCAGCAGCTCCGCACTAGGTCTGGGTGCCTGATATTTATAGAAGTAACGGGTGAAGGGAATTTCCGCACCGGTTTTGATTACAGGCTTCTTCTTCGTCAAATCCTCTTCCCAGAACCACTTGGCATCAGGAATATGCGGCAGCACCTCACGCGCCATGTAGGTTTCAATATCCTCGGTGTACTTCACAAGCTCTGTATCCTTGGTTTCCTTGTCGTAGACAATGTTGCCCTTTTTATCGCGCTGAATTTCCGCAGTCTTATCCATAACGGAAAGTCCGTCCATGATTTTCTCAAAGAGTTTTTTATCAGCCAAATCGCCAAGAACAGCTTGCAGCACCGGTGTAAATACTTTAGGCGACAGCCATTTTTCATCAGCAATATGCTCCTGCAGCTTTGCCAAAATTGCATCATAAACAGGCTTCGTAGCATAAAAGGCCTGCAGCTTGTTCTGGTCCTTACCACTCAAAACATTGCCTTGTTCCTCGTATTCTGCAACCTTGGCTTCATCCCACAAGCCCTTCAGCGCCCCCTTCTGCAGCATACGCTCAATGCTTGCCTCAGTGATAGAATAGCTGCGCTGCAAAGGCTGCATAACAGCATACTCACGGTACATAAAATCCTCGTTCTTAAAAATCTTGCTGTACTCGCTGTCGGCCTTGTCAAAATCGGTATACAGCTTAGCAATCTGCGCTCTGTCCTCGGGGGAGAACTCGTTTTTCTTGTTGCCCACAGGCTTACGCAGCTTGTGATAAATATTGGTCGCATCTATGAGCTGCACATAACCCTTACGCTCCGGGCGCTTGTTTTTGGATATAATCCACCAGTAGCTGGCAATGCCAGTGTTGTAAAATAAATCCGTCGGCATAGCAATAATCGCTTCCAGCAAATCGTTCTCCAGCAGCCAGCGACGAATTTGGCTTTCGCCGGACGCTGTACCACCGGTAAAAAGCGGCGAACCGTTTTCGATAATCGCAGCACGGCCAACCTTTTCATCCAGCTTGGCAATGGCCGACTGTAAAAACAGCATCTGAGAATCACCACCACCGGGCAAACCTGCACCCCAACGGCTGTTTTCCTTAGCATATTCATTAATTACTGCTTCTTCCTGTCCTGCCTTTGCGTCTTTACCGCTCCAGGGAGTACCAAAGGGAGGGTTCATCAGCACGAAGCGCATCTTGGTATCAGCGGAAGGATCCTCTTTAAAGGAATCCGCATGCACAAAGTTCGTTGCATCCTGACCTTTAATCAGCATTTCAGCCATGCCCACAGCCCAGGAAACTCCCATAAACTCCACGCCAAACAGCTTAACATCGGCAGTAGGATTATAATGCTTAAAATAGCTGTACGCCGTGCTCAGCATACCGCCGGTTCCTGCTGCCTGGTCACAAATTGTAATCAGCTTGTGGTCATCAAAAATATCGTCGCAGCCTTCGGAAACAAGCAAAGATACGCCCAGCTTAACAATATCACGACCGGTGTAAAACTGACCGGCATCTACGTTCTGGAAGAATCTGCCGATAAGATTCTCGAAGATATAACCCATCTTAATGCTGTCAAAGCTTTCAACAGACAAATCCAGTTCGGAAAAGGCTTTGACCGTGTTGAACAGGCAGCCGCCTTCATCCATCTTCTTGATATGTGTTTCCATGTCGAGGTTATTCAAAATATCCTTAATGTTATCAGAAAAGCCCTGAATGTACGCCTTAAAGTTTTCCGCAATGTGGTCGGCATCGTTGCACAGCTCCTGCAAAGTGAACTCGCTGACATTATAGAACTGATAGCCTGAAAGCCTGTACATAGCCTTAGCAGGGTAATTAGGGTTCTCATTGTATTTTGCTACAACAGCAGC
>NZ_FR892818.1 GCF_000434895.1 Phascolarctobacterium succinatutens CAG:287 | reverse complement strand
AGTACTCGGTAGATTGTATAATGCATTTGCACACTTAAAGATAATCAAAAATCTATATTATTTCCCGCTTTTAGAGTACTCATGAAAATAAATTATTCACAAATCAGAGTTTCTATGATAGAATCATCTTAGGAATATTTTAATTAGAGTTACTGAAATTATAAAATATTTTAAGCAGGTGATTTTGTGGGAAAAGGATTGCTGGTTTCGTCAATAGCTTTGGCAGCAGGTTTTTTATTGCCTGTATATGCTGATGCAGCACCCGTAGATACACAACAACAGATAATTGCTCAGAAAGAGCAGGAGCAAGCTTCCAAACGCGCTGAACAGGATTTGCAGCATCGCGTTAGTCAGTCTATGGCTAAATCGCAGCAGCAAAGCAGCCGTTTGGAGGCTTTTGTTTTACCCGAGGAAGAGAACAGTTTTAGAATTAAACGTTTCGTGCTTTATGCACCAAAATATGGCTATAAATTTACTTGGATAGATGAATATCTGGCACAGTTTAACGGTCAGAGGATCGGTGTGAACGGCATCAATGAATTGCTGAAACGAATCAACCAGGAAATCATTAACCGCGGATATGTAACAACGCGAGCTTATGTTGGGGAACAGGATTTATCAAATGGTAAATTTGTCTTTTCATTAGTTCCTGGTATTGTGGGGGATATTAAATTCAGAAATGAAAATACCTGGGGTACATTGCATAATGCAGTTTGCATGAAGCGAGGTTCAATACTTAATATACGTGATATAGAACAGACCATAGATAATTTCAACAATGTGCCTTCGCAGAGTGCAGATATCAAGATTGAGCCGGGCAGTAATGAAGGTGAAAGTAATCTTGTTATAGATATTAAGCGCACAAAGCCCTGGACTTTAATGACTTCAGTAGACAACAGCGGCACTAAGACAACAGGCAGGGCACAGATGAGCGCAACATTGCAGCTGTTGCAGCCTTTTTCAGCGAACGATGTGTTTTACGCAAGCTGGAATGAAGATGCTACGCAATCAGGAGAACGCAAGGGAACAAGGGCGAACAGCTTGTACTACAGTGTCCCGTTCGGTAAGGAGCGGTTTACTTTCAGCCACAGCAAGAATGATTACCACCAGACTGTCGAATATGCGGTAAACCCTTTTGTTTCCAGCGGTAAATTTACAAGTTACAGCATCAGTTGGAATCATTTGCTGCAACGTGACCAAAAGAGTAAGACTGATTTTGAGCTTGGTCTTGTACATAAAACTCGCCACAGCTATATAGACGGCACAGAAATAGAGGTGCAACGCCAAAAGACAACTGCAATGCAGGTTGGTGTCAACCACAGGCAGTACCTTGGCGCAAGCGTATTAGATGCCTCGCTGAAATGGCAGAAGGGCTTGCCGTGGTATGCAGATGCAGGACCTACTGACGGTATGACGGATGAAGCAACAACGCAGTATAATATGTATCTGTTCAGCGCTAATTATACTGCTCCGGTGCCTTTTGGAAGCGGGTATGATGCGCAGTATAATGTTTCCGTGCGTGGGCAAAAAGCAGACCAGAGAATATATGGCAGTGAATTCTTTTCTATAGGGGGCTGGTACAGTGTACGTGGCTTTGATGGAGAGCAGACGCTTTCAGCAGAAGATGGCCTTGTAGTACGCAATGAGCTGCGTTTTCCTATAGATGATTTACCGCATCAGCTATATCTGGCATTGGATTATGGCAAGGTATCAGGACCATCTGCCGAATATTTATTAGGGACAGAATTAGTAGGCAGTGCAATCGGTATGCGCGGAAGAATAGGGGCTTTCAGCTATGATGCATTTGTTGGTTATCCGGTCAAGAAGCCGGAAGGCTTTAAGACTGCCAGCAGAACGTATGGCCTGATGCTTACAGCACAGATTTAAAGATATCGGTATAAGCCTTAGGATGGAGGGCTATTATGGGGAATTTGGGTAAGAACAGAAAGAAATTTTTGGCTTTGGCTATTGCTTTATCATTGCAGATGCAGGCAGTTATGCCTTGTTATGCAGCGGTTACTGCAGAAGCAGGTGGAGCGAATGTAAACGGTAATATAATCAATATAGTGAAACCGGACAGTAATGGCCTATCACACAATAAATTTACTGATTTCAATGTGGCTGGCAATGGTATTGTCTTCAATAACCATACAGGAAGCGCGCAGTATAATTCCCAATTAGCAGGAGCGTTGAATGCTAACGCCAATTTGCAGGGAAATGCAGCAAAGCTGATTCTTACTGAAGTAACAGGTACAGGCAAAACAAACCTGAATGGTATGCTTGAGATTGCCGGTACAAAAGCTGATTTAGTAATTGCCAATCCAAACGGTATTGTCGGCAAGGATTTTGGCTTTATCAATGTAGGCAGAGCTACGCTTACTACAGGTATGCCTGATTGGGGTGCTGACGGTAAGTTAAATGGCTTTTCTGTTGCAAAAGGTACTATAGATATCCAGAATGCTGGCTTAACAGAAGACCAACGCACAGATTACAGACCTGATAAATTAGATATTATGGCCCGTGCGATAAAAATTAATGATGAGCTTTGGGCAAATGAGGCGATAAATGTTGTCGCAGGCAGCAATGAGGTAAAATACAATACAGATGGCTCGTTAGAAGTCCATAAAACAACTGCGACTGCGGAAAAGCCACAGGTGGCACTTGATGTAGCTGCATTGGGTGGTATGTATGCCGGCAGGATTATGCTTGTAGGTACGGAAAAAGGACTGGGTATGAATATTGGCGGCAACCTGAAAGCGCAGGAGAATTTAAGCATTACCAATGACGGCAGGATTGTCTTTACTAAAAACGCTGGTAGCAATAATACTACGGACGGATTATCGAATAAGGATTACACATCTCTTACCTCCGATGGCAACGTGATGGTCAGCAGTACAGAAGACATTGAAAACAGCAGCGTTATAACAGCACAAAAGGATATGACGCTGACTGTTGGCGGCAAGCTGACCAACAGTGGTACCTTGGAAGCAGGTGCAGCTTACACTGCAGAAGAGGAAGAGGAAAATCCTAAATTTTTGCAGGACGCTGCAGCGTTAAGGATTACTGCTGATGAAATTGCCAACAGTGGCAATATCAATGCATCAAGTATATTGCATGTAAACAGTGCTAAAGCTATAAACAATGACGGATATATGCATAGCAGTGGCGAAGCAAGTATTTCTGCTGGTGGTATTCTTAGTGGCAGTGGCTCTATAGGTGCAAAAAGTAGCGTAAATGTTACAGCAGATAAGCTTACTTTAAACAAGAATAATATTTATACTATTGGCGCAGATGGTAAAATTAATAATACTACCGGTGTAAGCATTACAGAGATTAATCCTGATAAACCGGTAATCCCTGAGACGCCAAATCCTGAAGCCCCGCGTGAGGCAGAAGATTTTAAAGCGCCTGCCTTGCCTGATATAGCGCAAGCTTCTGGTGTTGCGGCTACGGTGAAAAAGGATAAGATAAGTGACAATGATTTAGATTTAGTGGCAGATGCTAACGCCAATGGTAAATATAAACCAATTATTGACAAGGCTGCTAATGGTGTTGACCTGGTGCAGATTGCGGAAGTGAACGGCAACGGTGTTTCCCGTAATTTGTACAGTGATTTCAACATTAAATCTACAGGCCTGATTTTGAATAACGCAACCAAGTACACTAAAACTGAGCTTGGCGGTTACATTGACCGCAATATGTTCCTTGCTGGCAAAGGTGCGAGTGTAATCTTAAACGAGGTTACCAGCAGCAATGCCAGCACGCTTAACGGATACCTGGAGGTTGCAGGAAACAAAGCAAGTGTTGTTATTGCCAATGCCAATGGTATAAGTGTTAACGGACTTGGGTTTATCAACACAGATAATGTGGTTCTCTCTACAGGCGCAGTGACGAATTGGGCAGACGGTAATTTAAAGTTTGGAAACAACAAGGGTGATATGATTATAGCCGGTGATGGCCTGAATGCGCGCACTCCTAAACAGTTGGAGATCTTCACGAACAACCTGCAGGTAGATAAAAGTGAAGTATATACCAATGAATTGCATATCAGTGCGGATGGATTAATGCAGAACACCGGTAAGATTGCTGCAACAGAAAATATGCAGATAAATGCTGGTGCACTTAAAAATAGCAGCTTGGGTTACATTGAAGCACAGAAAAATTTAACAGCTACAGTAAGTGGTGATGTGGAGCAGGATAAGGCTACCTTGAAAGCAGGCGAAGCTCTTAAGGTTTCTGCTGCAAAATTATCTAATACTAATAACAGCTTGATTTCTGCCGGAAATGATGCGGATATCAATATTGCTGCGTCTATTAGTAATAATAAATCTATCATCTTAGCAGGCAATGATTTAGACGTGAAGGCAGCTGATTTCATCAATCAGGATACTGCCCTGGTTAACTATGGGCAAAATGGTACGCTTGCTGTTGCTAATAGATTTGCTAATGACGGTGCAACAATCAGTGCGGATGGCAGCAGCGCACTGACAAAAATAACTGCAACAGATTTCAGCAATACTAATAAAGGCGCTTTTGTCAGCAAGGGCAGCCTGCGGTTAGAAGCAAGCAATACGTTGAATAATAATTATGCCAATATTTATGTTTCCGGCGATGGGGAAATAAAAGCAGGCATGCTGCTGAACAGTAATCTGGCTAATTTACATACCGGCGGGGATGCGAAAATAACTGCTGACACAATGCGCAGCAGTAAAGCAAGCGTTGACGTACAAGGCAATCTGGAAGCAGATTTAGGCAGTTTTACTAATCAGGACAGTGCATATTTTGGTATCGGTAAAAATGCTGTTATAAACACATCAAACGATTTCACGAATAAAGACCTTGGTAATATTTTTGTCACCAAAGATCTGACAATCAACAGCATTGGCGATTTCCTGAACGAAGATGGGTTGGTGGCTGTCGGCGGCAGTGGCACAATTTCTGCAACCAATATTACTAATCAGAACAAAACAGGCGTAAAGCAAGGCTCTTTAATCAATGCTGCAGGTGATTTGTCTTTAAATGCACAGGATACAGTTATGAACCGTTCCTCTGATATAGAAAGTGAAGGGAACATCAGTATCAAGGCGAAGAATCTTGTCAACAAGAAGGAGATTTTTGAAACAAGCTTTAAAGAAAGCCATGAGGATATTTCCTACAAGATACCGCATTTGAACGCACCTAATTATTATGATGCAGTGCGCAAATTTGACAGGCAGATTTTGACTGCGCAGATTGATAAAGAGACTGCGGATGCAAATATCATTGCCAGCGGTAACATCAAGATTGATTTGGACAAAGACCTGACCAACCATTACAGCAAAATAAAGGCAGGAAAAAATTTAACTGTCAATGCTGGCGGTACGGTAGAAAATGTTGGCTATCAGGGAACGATACATTACTATGACCGTGGTAATGATTACCATTACTGGAAGTATAAAAAGCATAGAAGAATGCATATCAGATGCCGTTGGGTTTATGGCACGACGGTTATTCCGTATTATGACCATACGATGCGAGACGAGGAGGGCACTGACAGCGAGTGCTTAAGCCTTTTGAGCGGTGTTGGTGGCGTAAAAATTAATGCTGCTGATATTGTAAATAAAACACATCAGGCAAAGGGAAAAGTAGGCGATTTGCCTGAAAGCGATGCTTATTTCAAGACGGATGCAGAAAATCATCTTACGGATGAAAAGCTTTACAAGGAAAAGCAGGATGTATCTACCAGCGTAGAAGGAAAGGCTGATGATAAGTCTGCAGCAGGCAAGGATAACCAAACAGGCGATAAATTGCCAGATATTTCCAGTCTGCATATCAACAGCAAAATCTTTAAGCTGACGGAAGATGCAACGGCGAAATACCTTATTGAGACGAACAAGAAATTTGCTGATTATCACGAGTTCCTTTCCAGTGACTACCTTTTGGAGCGTGTAAAGGCAGATCCGGAAAAGGTTGGCAAACGACTTGGCGATGGTTATTTTGAACAGCAATTTGTTTTGCAGCAGATTGGTACGCTGACTGGCAAGAAATATCTTGGTGATTACGGCAGCGATATGGAGCAGTTTGCTGCCCTGATGAACGCAGGCGCAGTAGTTGCGGAAGCAATGGATTTGAAGGTTGGCGTAGCCCTGACAGCAGAGCAGATGGCAAGCCTGACCACAGATATTGTCTGGCTGATGGAAGAAGTAGTCAACGGCGAAAAGGTTCTTGTACCGGAGGTGTTCCTGGCACAGGTGCGCAGCGAAGATTTGCGTCCTGATGGTGCGCTCATCGTAGGCGGTGAGGTAGAGCTGTACTCCAAGCAGGATATCAAGAACATGGGTAACATCAGGAGCGATGGTACTGTAGCTTTGCGCGCAGAAAATGTGGACAACAAAGGCGATATTACAGGCAAAAATTTAGCTGTTAAAGCAGAGAAAAATATTACCAACAGTGGCACCATGCGTGCAAAAGCAGATGCATTGCTGAAAGCGGAGAATATCACTAACGAAGCAACTGTTAGTAAAAAACAATATAAGGAGCTGAACCAGAAAAAGCTTGAAGCAACTGGTTCTATTAGTGCTGGGCAGAATCTGACGCTGGAGGCAGGTAACAGCATCACTAACAAAGGAGCAAATCTGACTGCAGGCAAGGATTTGACTTTGAATGCTAACGATGTTGATATCGTAACGGTAGCAAATGAAAAGCATGTTGCCGTAGCTTATGGCAGTTCTTCAGCAGAAATCCATGACGTGCAGCACCAGCAGAGCGCGCTGAGCGGCGAGAACATCCGCCTGAATGCTAAAAAGGACATCAGCATTGCTGGTGGTATTTTGAGTGCAAAAAATGACGTAGAGTTGAATGCTAAAGGCGATGTGAACCTGACTGCTGTGAAAGATTTATACAGCGAGGAAAGCGAAGTAGGCAAGCGTGGCAGCAACTATTACAACCATAACAAGCAAGTAGATGAAGCTGTAAAAGGCACTACTATAGCAGCGAAGAACGATATCAGCATTGCGAGCGGCAAAGATATCAATATAAAAGGCAGCAACGTAACCAGTGAAGCAGGAAAAGCAGACCTGGCTGCCAAAAATAATATAAATATCGCTAATGAAACAGAATACCACGAGCGTTTGCATGAAGAGCACAACAAGGTCAGTGGATTGCTTTCGTCCAAAACAACGGATATTTACGATTATAGTAAGCAGAATACTGTTGTCAGCAGTAATGTTTCTGCCGGAGAAATTGCGATTAGCAGTAAAAAAGATACTAATATTACAGGCAGCAACGTAGTTGCAGATAATGACGTAAGTGTAAAAACCGGCGGCAATCTGAATATCGGCAGTGCGGAGCAGACAAGCGAAAGCGAATACATAAAATCTGTCAAGAAGAGCGGAATTCTTAGCGGAGGCGGTTTAGGCTTTACCATTGGCAAGGAAAAGCAGAAGGACCAGTACGCTAATCAGAACGTTGAACAGGTGGGAAGCACAGTTGGCAGCGTTAAGGGCAATGTGAACCTGACCGCAGATAAGGCTGCTAACGTTAAAGGCAGTACTGTTGTTGCGGGTAAAGATATCAATATCACTGGCGAGAATATCAGCATTGAAAACAGCAATAGCGTTTATAATGCGCAGGAGAAGCATGAGTTTAAAAGAACAGGACTGAGTGTTTCGGTTGGCGGCGCTTATGTAGATGTTGTAAATAACGCAGCGAACAGCGTAAAACATGCAACAGATGTTGAAGATAAACGCCTTGGTGCTTTAGTTGCTGTAAAAGGATACAAGGATGCTGATAAAGCGATCAAAAATATTAAAAGCAATGGCGGTGGCAAGGTAAACGAAAACTTGTCTATTAATGTCAGCCTTGGCACAACGAAGAGCAAGAGTGAAAGTAATAGCACAACAACAGTAGCTAACGCCAGCGAAGTAAAGGCGGGCGGGGATGTTAATGTTACTTCTACGAAGAAAGATATTAACATCACTGGCAGCAATGTTGAAGGCAAGGATGTTACCTTAAACGCTAAAGAAAACCTTAACATAACTGCGTCTGAGACAACCAACAAGCTGGAACAGAATTCTCAATCCAGCAGTGCAAGTGTTGGCGTGGACTTTAACATCGCAACAGGTCAGGTAAGTAGTGTCACCATAAGCGGGAGCAAGAGCAACGGTGAAGTAGATGCCAACAGCACATCCTACAATGAAAGCACTGTAAAGGCGGATAAGAAACTTGACTTTACCAGTGGCAAGGACACCAACATTAAAGGTGGCAAACTGAGCGGTGAAAAGATTACCGGCAACGTAGGCGGAGACTTTAACATCGAAAGCAAGCAGGATAAGAATTCTTACAAAGAGAAGAACTCTTCTGCTGGTTTTGGCGTTGGTATTGATCTTAGCGGTAAGAATAAAAAAGATGCCATAGCAACCACAGATAAAAAAGACAAGGTTAGCAATGCTAATAAGACAGGTATCTTTGGTAGTGCTACAAAGAGTAATGTTGACAGCAACTACGAAAGCGTTACTGACCAGAGCGGCATTTACGCAGGCAAAGAAGGCTTTGATATTCGTGTAGAAGCTAATACTGACCTTAAGGGTGGTATTATTTCAAGTACTGCTGATGCTGACAAGAATAAGCTTTCGACAGGTACGTTGACTTTTAAAGACATTCAGAACAAGGCGGATTATAAAGCCGGAAGTATTGGTATCAATGTCGATACATCTAAGAATGCTAAGAAAAAAGATGCTGGTGTAACGCCTAACATTGGTGTAGGTACTAAAGATAATGCTGAAAGCGTAACCAAGGCAACTGTTTCTGAAGGTGAAATTGAAATCAGGGATAAAGGGAACCAGAAGCAGGATCTTAAAGACCTGAATCGTGATACCCAAAACAGCCTTAATAAGCTTGGTGAAATTTTTGACAAGACAAAGGTTGAAGAACGCCAAGAGCTGGCTGGACTTTTTGGAGAGATTGCTTATAAAGCAGTAGGTGATTTGGCTATAAAAAATGGCTGGCAAGAAGGCAGTGCTGAAAAGAACGCTCTTCATGCTCTTGTAGGTGGCATCATGAGCGAACTTACTAACAGTGGATTCTTGGCAGGGGCGTCTGGTGCTATGATTAATGAAATGATTCAGGATAAATTAAGCGATATGTTCAAGGATAATCCTGCAATGCATCAATGGGCAAATGCTCTTATTGGTGGCGTAGTAGCTCAGGTTGCAGCTGACAATGCGCAGATGGGAGCAGCTACTGCTTCTAGCGGTACGAAGAATAACTATTTGACGCATAAGCAATTAGACGATATGAAGAAGGAATTAGCTGCCTGCAATGGGAATAAAGATAAGGAGAGAAAAGTTAGAGAAAAATATGAGCTTATTGATAGCTTGCAAGATGAAATTTGGCTTGCTAAACATACAGAACTAAATAATTATCAAGAAAAAGTGGGTGTTGATTTAAATGGTAAGGATGTAATATTGACATCAGGTACTTGTGTTGTTCATGGCGATGAGAAAATAAAGCGAATAATAGAAAATAATGATTTGACTGGTAAGATAATAAAAATAGATCAAAATGAGAGTTATTATGCAGATGACAATGGAGTACTGTATAAATTACCGAATCATAGTTTGATAGAAAATATTTTTGTACAGACTAGTGAATCATTAATTGATAGAAATTATTTAAAGAATATGAAGGGTGATTATGAGTATCTATATTTAGGGTTGGGGATTGGGAAAAATTTTGCTGTTAGTAATGGTGGTATTATAGATAAAAAGGGTAATGTATATATCTTTGATCAGGAACAAGTAGGATTTGGGGCTTCTACTTTTGTGTATGGCGGATATGGAATTGGTATTATAGAAAATAGCGTCAAAAAGGATATTAAATATAATATTGTTGATATTATAGCCGGTTATAGTAGTGGCTTTGGTGCTTCAGCGGTTGCTAGCTCGGGTGTATCTGTTGCAGATGGTAGTAATATTTTAACTGTTGAAATTGGTGTTGAGAGTAGTGCTGGTACAACATTGTATGCTAGACGTCATGCGAGATATATAGGTAATATTTTAAGCAAGGAGATGGCTAAATGAAAAAAAATACAAAGATTATTATTACAATTTTGTTTATGATATTTGCCTTTAATCCTTTTGAGTTATATTATAATGCTAGAACACCATCGATATATCAACAAAGAATATACTTTGACAAAGAATTTTCGTTATTAAATCTTAATGAATTTCGAGAAAAAGAAAAGGAAATTTTTAAAAATAAAACTTATATTATAGTTCTTGAAAATGATACCAGAATGGATTATCAAAATACAATAAATATAATACAAAATAGATTTTCCAAAAATGATTGGCTGTTTCTAAATGAAAATAAAAATACAAGAGGGGAAAATACTAAGAATGTGATAATGTTATTTGAAAAAAAAGAATATAGAAGCGAAGTAGAAGTTTTTTCATCTGAAATAGTGCTTAGATTTTGGCATAAAAACTACTACGGAAAATAAGAAGGTGAAAATATGCTATTTTATAAAAAGATAGAACGTAAAACTAGATGCTAAAGAAAACCTTAATATAACTGCGTCTAAAAACACCAATAAAACAGAGCAAAGCAGCAAATCCAGCAGTGCAAGTGTTGGCGCAAGCCTGGAACTTGGCAAAGGACCAAGCTACAGCATTTCTGGCAGTATGTCCAAGGGAGAAGTGTCTGCAAATGGCACAACTTATAACGAAAGCAATGTGACTGCCACTAAAGATTTGAGCTTTGCAAGTGGCAAGGACACCAACATTAAAGGCGGTATGCTGAGCGGTGAAAAAGTTACTGGTAATGTTGGTAACGATTTGAACATCGAAAGCAAGCAGGACAGTAACAGCTATAAGGAAAACAATAAATCAGCTGGCGCAAGCATTGGGATTGGCAGTAATAAAGCCATTAGCGGCAGCGCAAGCGTAGGCAAAATTGACAGCAACTACAATAGCGTTACAGACCAGAGCGGTATTTACGCAGGTAAGGAAGGATTTGAGATTAACGTAGAAGGTAACACTGACCTTAAGGGTGGTATTATTTCAAGTACTGCTGATGCTGACAAGAATAAGCTTTCGACAGGTACGCTGACGTTTGAAGATATTCAGAACAAAGCAGATTATAAAGCAGGTGGAGCTGGCATCAAAGTAAACAAAAACAATGATGCAGAATACAATGAAAAAGGTATAACACCTGATATTGGCATGCCTGCAAGCGGAGAGTCTGAAAGCACAACGAAAGCTACTATCAGTAAAGGCACTATTGAGATTCGCGATAAGGAAAACCAGAAGCAGGATATCAATAAGCTGAACCGTGATAACCAAAACAGCTTGAATAGGCTTGGCGAGATTTTTGATAAGACTAAAATTGAAGAACGCCAGGAATTAGCTAATTTGTTTGGCGAATTGGCGTATAATGAGATACACTATATGGATGGCAGCAACGAACAGAAAGCTCTCTATCATGCTGTTGTTGGCGGGATTATGAGCAAGCTTACTAGCGGTGATTTTCTTGCGGGAGCAAGTGCTGCTGGAATAAATAAGCTAGTTATTGAAGAAATAGATAAGGTTGCAGGCGGTGATCCTGATAAGGCGCAGTGGGTTAGTGCTGCATTGGGAGCAGTGATTAGTGGCTTAGTGTCTGGTAATGTACAAGCTGGGGCAAGTACTGCTGCGAGTGGGACGAAGAATAATGAATATGGTGCTCGTCCATTGTATTCAAAACAAGATGGGGCATATATATATGTGCCGGGTGAAGGTTGGTATGTAGTTGTAGATGGAAAAGATGTGTATACACAAGAAACACCACCTGAGGGAGTTCCTTATTGGCAGAAAGATGAAGGGGGTAACTTGGGATGGGATTATATAAGGCATGATCGAAGTGATCAAAAAATAGATGATAAAATACTATATTGTAAATATATAATGATTAATAATAAAGCTTATGGTGTAACTGTATATGAGTATAATGACAATACTAAAAAAGCTATTATAAAAAACGGAATGACAATGTTAGCTGGAGCGCTACTTGCTAAGAATGCAAATTCTTTTGATAGTATTGATGCATTGTTTAACAATATAGATCCTAAAGATGGACTTGACTATAAATCAATACTAAAAGGCTCTACGATTGAAAACATTAGTAATTATTTAAGTAAGGTAGCAGGTAGGTGATAAAGTTTGAAACAAATAAAATTGTCAATTCGAAATATATTGATTTTTATATTTTATGGATGCATAGTGTTAAATATAGTTTTTTCTGCTTATGAACGATTTTATCCAGATGAAAAACATGATAAAATAAAAAAATTACATATAGCTACCCTAGATTAAAAAAAACAATATGCCGATTTAGACTTTCAGTTAGAGCCATATGCCGTGGATTGTGGTCTTGGTCGCAGTAAAATATCATATATCACAAATGATAAAGTATCGGAATTATTGCCAAAACAAGGATATATTAAAAAATATAGATATTACATTGTGCGTTATCAAAATAAATGGTATCTTAATATCGAAGAAGATACATATACAAATAAAATATATCCGTTTATTGATTTCTATTTATATAATAAGTTTGGAAAGAGCTTTAGTGGATATTTAAAAATGGTTTCTTTCTATTTGATGTGCGTTGGTATGCTTTTTGTTACCTATAAGCCATATATAGATTATAATACTAGAAGTAGAGATTAAGATACTGATTATAACCATAACTGCGTCTAAAAATACGAATAAAACGGAGCAAAGCAGCAAATCCAGCAGTGCGAGCGTTGGCGCAAGTCTGGAACTTGGTAAAGGCCCAAGCTACAGCATTTCTGGCAGTATGTCCAAGGGAGAAGTGTCTGCAAATGGCACAACCTATAACGAAAGCACTGTAACCGCCAATAAAGATTTGAGTTTTGCAAGTGGTAACGACACCAACATTAAAGGCGGCAAGCTGAGCGGTGAAAAGGTTACCGGTAACGTTGGTAACGATTTGAACATCGAAAGCAAGCAGGACAGCAACAGCTATAAGGAAAACAATAAATCAGTTGGCGCAAGCGTTGGCCTTGGCAGCAATAAAGCTGTCAGTGGCTCGCTGGAGATGGCGAAGGAGCTGGCTAAGCGTGGCTATTACTTTGGCTTCGGCGGTACGTCTACCTATAAGAATGCGCAGAAAGTGCGTGAGGTTATGCAGTATATTCCTAAGGAGCTGCTGCTGTTTGAAACCGACAGCCCTTATCTTACACCGGTACCGTTCCGCGGCAAGCGCAATAATCCCAGATATACGGAATATACGGCGCGTAATGCGGCGCAGGTGCTGGGAATGGATTTTGAAGAGCTGGCGGCAATTGCTACGGCGAATACCAAAAGATTATTCTGGAAGATAAAATAAAAGTACTCGGTAGATTGTATAATGCATTTGCACAC
>NZ_FR892817.1 GCF_000434895.1 Phascolarctobacterium succinatutens CAG:287 | reverse complement strand
AAACCGTACAAACGCAGGCGGGGCAAGGCTTTGCACATGTACGGTTTTTGTTATGGTGTACGGTTCAAACGTTAGTCAGTTCCCAACCGTTTTTCAACAAGAGGTTAAGCAGGGCCTTGTCTTTCATTGTAACCATAAGATAAAGAAGGAGAAATAATGATGCGGTATATGCAGGGAAATTTATATTCATAGCGAATAATTAAAATGTAAAGCTTATACAATAATTGTAAATGAAAAAAAGAAATATAGAGAGGAAAGTATAAGATGAAAAAGATTTTAGCTTTAGGATTAGGACTTTCTTTAATTATGTCCCTAGGCACTGCTAATGCTTCAGATGTTGCACAAAAAGGTGATACGGATATTTTCTTTAATCATTGATATCCTTGATCCCTTCACAAGCCGTAATGAGCCTGTAAAGTACCAATTCTAAGCAACTTCATAAAAATATGAAAGAAAAATGCCACACATCCTTAATACTTTGTGGAGTATGGTATTTTAAAAGGACATGCACATGGAAAAATGGCAGATATATTTATATCTTTTCTTTGTAGTCACAATATTGCACGCACTTTACGATAAACGTACCAAGCTAGCAGTAGGGGCATGTGTTTTCTTCGCTATTGTTATAGGTGCAATTAAATATGCAACATATGGTTTATATTCAGGATTACTAGCTTTTGTTTTGCTGCTTGCTCCTGCTGCCGTTGGTACATCTATGCAAAAATCCGGGGTACTAAAGAAAGTATTAGATGAAAGTGATGATAAGACTGAGGATGCTCCACCTATTCCTCTTGCTTCAGCGGAAGAAGATTTCCCGAATACTGCACAGGAAAGCGTTAATCCGGAAAGCATGGTCAATTACCTGGATGATAATGGCCAACAGGTTGCAAATACATATCAACAATGCGAGCCAGAGGAAAAAACAGACGATGAAGCGGAAACTGGCAAAAAAATAATAATCTATATAGTTATGTTTTTTCTGCTTGTCCTGCAAGATGTAAGGTTGTACGCCATTTGCGTAGCATGTTTTCTGTTGTTTTTTAAACGCAGAAATTACTTTATGGATAAAAGGATATTGTGGCCCCAAAGTCTGCATCTGTTAAAGAAATTTTATTACAACATACTGCTTATATTTAGAATCTGGTTTTACAGCATGATGCTTTTGATCGCGTCTGTACTAGTAACAAATAAGCTTTGGTGGCACCCTGATTATACTTTTGCTTTTTATGCTTTCGCAATTGCTTTTCCGTTCTTTTTCGGGTTCTTGCTTGTTGATATCAGCGATTTACATGATCTGTGGGCAATCCGTTATCAGGCAAAAACTATAAACAATAGGACTGATAAGCAGAGAAGCAACATAGATTATTACAGAAACCATCCAGATTATGAAAATTATCTGGTGCCAACAGGATTAATTCTTCTTTTATTTTTGTTTGATAGTCCGTATTTAGCTTTAGCTATGGTATTAGTTGGTATACTAATCTTAGTGCAATATACTTTATGGACATCTTCAAAGCAGGCGAGGGAAGAATAAAATATATAACACTTAATAACGACACAATAAAACGCTCTGCTGACCGCAAGGTT
>NZ_FR892816.1:46600-71106 GCF_000434895.1 Phascolarctobacterium succinatutens CAG:287 | reverse complement strand
CCCCTTTACGTCAGTTCTCTACGTAGCACCCCCTCCCCCCTTCCGTCAGTTCGCTACGCTCGTAGCCACCTCCCCTTTCAGGGGAGATATAAACTACTTGCGAAACGCAATTCTTAAAATCACCACTAACCCATATATGCTCCCTGAAAGGGAGCTGGCATCGCCAAAGGCGATGACTGAGGGTTGGCGTAAAAAGCACTAAGGAGTGATCCTCATGGAATTTGACAGACTTCTCTCCGCTGCTGCGGATTACGGTTTCCCCATGCTCGTCAGCTCGTATCTTCTGGTCCGTATGGAAGGCAGAATAGAAAAGCTGAGTGCTAATATCGACACCTTAACCCGTGTATCTGCTGCGGATTACGGTTTCCCCATGCTCGTCAGCTCGTATCTTTTGGTCCGTATGGAAGGCAGAATTGAAAAGCTGAGTGCCAATATCGACACCTTAACCCGTGTGCTGCAGGAAAGACTTGTGATGCAATTTCCATATGTACAGCAGTAAACAGTATATACAAGCAAAAATATACTAAGAACTAATCATATGGTACATGGGCTGTCGTACACAAAGTACGGCAGCCCATCTTTATAGAAAAGGAAAATAATATGCGCTATAAAATAATCACCTATACTCTCTTTCTTCTCTTTGCACTTGGTCTTATCGGCATAGCCTCCATCGTCAGCGCACAGGCGAGGCCTGGCAGCACCTATACAGCACATGTGGTACGCATTATAGACGCTGACACCATCCATGTACGCGATACAACAGGCGAAGCACACCGCATCCGCCTTGCTATGATAGATGCACCGGGAAGAGAGCAACCCTTTGGCACAGAAGCAACAAAAAAATTAAGCGAACTGTTACGCCAAGGCACAGTCCGCTTGAAAGTTAAGTGTATTGATAAGTATAACCGTGAAGTTGCTTTTGTATATTGCGAAGGAAAGGACGTGAGCGCCGAAATGCTGAAGGAAGGCATGGCACTGCATTACCACATGAACTTCGATAAATGCGAAATGTATGATAAATTTGAGGCAGCAGCAAAGCGCTGCCGCCAAGGCTTATGGTCACAGGAAAAAATTGAAAAGCCTTGGGATTTTAGAAGAAAACATCGGAAGGAGAATGAATAATGTTTATTAGAACTTTTACAGCACCTAATTGGCCATCTGACTTTGCTGTTTCAAATCATTCACTGGGAGATAATTGCACGGAAGAAAATTATTATGATAACCATTGGGATTATATGAACCGTTTGCCGGATTACATCAACAGCGATACAATTACTAATCTGGTATATGATGTTGGTGATTGGTATTTTTCTGCTGATGGCAAATACAAAGATTATTATTATGTGATGGCTTTCGTTAACTGGTCTAAGGCACCAGTCATTCTTTCGATGCACCAGACGGAAGAAGAAGCACAGGAACAAATTAAACTTTTGGCAATAGAACTCAACAGTAAATAATAAAATGCTCCGCTTACCCTAAAAAAAGAGTAAGCGGAGCATTTTTATTGTTGAAAAAAGGATATTTTAAGAAATAAAATATATCAAGCAGTCTGCAAAAGTTGCTGCATCTGTGCTAGGAGTTTAGACATGAATCTCTCATACTTGGTTAATTGTTTGTTTCACTTCTATTGTACCAAGTTTTGATGCTTTACGCATTTTTTATCTTCTGAAATATGCAGAGCAAGTGGACAGATCATGATCTGGTGGAGTACTGTATTCGCGAGAATTATCTCAGCAATACTGGCATTATTGTTGACAAAATTAAGTTAAGTAACTACCCAACCAATTATTTATCTGCCTTATTACTCAGATAAATTATATGATAAACGCAAGCAGGATAAACTATCTTCAAATTTGTCCTGCTTATTTTTTGCGTTAGGGGGGTGAATAAAACGACAAAAAAAGCCATTAGTATAGTGAGAACATAAAAACAACCGCTTAAGCACTTTTCCCAAAGCACCCAAGCGGTCATTCACAGCCTTATTCACTTCTCGTACTTAAACTCAAACACGCCAAAGCCCTTTCCCTGCGTCAGATGACTTACGTCATTCAGGCGGAACACAGCATGCTCACGCCATTTGTTAATCCCCAGAACAGTTACGCTGGCAGGCTGCACATCAACCGAAAAATTAAACGCCGCCACCTGCTGCATATCCATTCCCAGCCAACGGAAAATAATATTCTGAATCGTTCCCTTATGCGCAACAATCAGCAGATTTTCCTTATCGACATCCGCACAATGCCACAGACCGTGTACATTACGGCGATAGAACTCATTGCGCGTTTCACCGCCGGGATAGTTACGGTGATCCAGCTCCTGCTCGGAAGCAGGCTTGCAAAAATGCTTCTTGGCCTCTTCCTCAGTCATGCCGGCAGCAATGCCGTTATTCTTTTCTCTCAGGAATCGGCAATGCTCTATTTCACCCTTAAAGCCCAGCTCCTCGGCAATAATCTGCGCTGATGCGGAAGCGCGCTGCAAATCACTTGCCAGAATCCGCAGCTTGCAATTACGTCCGGCAAAATCCCTCGCCAGCTTTACAGCAGCTGCCTTTATCTGTGCCCTTCCCTTATCGGTCAGCTGTGAATCCGTCCAGCCGCCGGTCAATCTTTGCGTATGATGCGTTGCTTCACCATGCCTCACTAAGATAATCATCATTCAGCCTCCGACTATTCTTCGTTATGACTGGCATAGTTTTTGAGCAGCTCAACCTGCGTTTCCAACAGATGCAGCATATTTTTTCGATGCAGCGCCGCCTTTTTCACCTGCTCGTTATAAGCCTGTTCGGCCATAGCAGCCTTGGCATCAGCCTCAAAAATAATTTTACGGCTGCGTTCCTCTGCATCTCCCACCAGTTTACGATATTTAGTATTTGCATCCAGCATCATTCTGCCAGCTTCGCTGCGTGCGTCCTCCAACAGCTTGCTAGCCTCGCTGGCAGCACTGTTGGCACGCTTCTTGCAGACATCCTCCGTAGTAACACGCAGCTTTTCTGCATCTACCTCGGCACTGCTGCGCAGCTTATCTGCATAAGCCTTAGCCTCCTCGCGCAGCTTATTGCATTCAGCCATCGCTGCCTGCAGCATGTTATCGGTTTTGTTCTTTGTCTGATTATACAAATCCTCGGCATGCGCCATGGTATCGTCGTGCAGCTTCTGCGCCGCAGCCTTCGCTTCGCTCAGCTGCTGCTCGCACTTCACTGCCGTTTCCTTCTCCAGCAGCGCCGCCTTCTTTTCACTGGCGTTCTTCACCTCGTCAGCAGTTTCCTGCGCTACAGCCAGTGTACTCTGCATGGTAGCCTCCATCTGCTGATAATATTCCAGCTTGGAGCTGACGCGCTCGATAGTTTCCTTCTGCTCCAGGTTATCAAGATATAGGTATTCGTATTCCTTAATCAGCTTGGCAAGAAACTTGTCTACCTCTTCTACCTCATAGCCACGAAAACCCTTGGTAAAAGTTTTTTTCTTTAAATCCTCCGGATTAAGCATGGTTTATCCTCCTAGATATAACGCTTCAGCGTTACGCTGATGCGTCCTTTTTTAGTAGTGCCGCGGATTTCCTCAATCTCTACTCGTCCACGGCCGCGGAAGGAAATTACATCGCCCTCGTTCACCGGCTGTGCCGCCTTCTTGGCCTCTTTCCAGTTTACCTTGACATTCAGGCTTTTGATTTCATCCGCCATACGGCTGCGGCTTACGCCATAGCCTGCCGCTGCCACGGCATCAAGGCGCAAATCAGCGACTGTCGCGTTAATCAGCTTAACCTTTTCTTCCTTCTGCAGCAATTCCTCGCGGGGAATTTCCGTAAGCGTTACCGGCGCAGAACCAATCTGCGTCAGATTACCGGTAAGATAATTTACCAGTGATTTTTCTACTACGAACTGCGCTCCCTCGGGCACAAAAACTATATCGCCCAAGGCCTCGCGCTTGCAGCCCGTGCCCATAAACGCACCCAGAATATCGCGGTGCGACAAATCATAATAGCGCTTATCCCAGGCCGCCAGAAAATAGGCCATGCCGAAATCCGGCTGGCCGTAAAAATCATCAGCAACAAAGGCAGCCTTCACCCTTTCGGCATTACTGAAGCCGCCGTCGCTTTCCAGACGCACATTTTCATAGTTTGCCGCAATAATTTCCGCAACGTTATAGGCATGAGGATCAAGAAACTCGCTCACGCGAAACTTGCGTGATTTATTGGCTCCCTCGGCTAAATCCAGCAGCTTGGCCGCCAGCTGCTCATCACCGCCGGCTTTAAAGTAACGCAGAATTTTTTCTCTGTCTGCCATAAATTATTTCCCCTGTAATTCCTTATCTCTTTGCAGCACTGCCTGCACCGCATCATAAAAAGCACCGCGCACGCCATGGTTTTCCAAAGCATGGATACCGGCAATAGTTGTGCCGCCAGGGCTTGTTACCTGGTCGCGCAGCTGTGCCGGATGCAGGCCGCTTTCTACGCACAGCTTGCCGCTGCCTGCCATTGTCTGTGCAGCCAGCTTAATAGCCAGTGCACGCGGAAGACCGGCACGCACACCTGCGTCAGCCAGTGCATCAATAATCACAAAGCAATAGCCCGGTCCGCAGCCGGAAATAGCAGTAATCGCCTGCAATGCTTTTTCATCTACAAATTCTATTTCACCGCAGCTGCTGAAAATTGCTGCTGCAGTCTGCTTCATCGGCTCGGTTACCTCCTCATCGCAGCAGATAGCAGTCATGCCGGCGCCTGCTGCCAGCGGCGTGTTCGGCATCGTGCGGACTACCGGGAACCCCGGAGCATAGGCATGCAGCTGCTCCAGCGTAACACTGCCCATGATAGAAAGCACCCAGGCATCCTTTTTCATGGCAGCCATCAGCTCAGGCACCAGCGCCACCGGTGCCACCTGAGGCTTTACAGCAAAGATTACCAGATCAGCATCCTTCACTGCTTCCTTATTATCGGTGGTAACATTTACGCCATATGCTTCACGAAGGCTTTGCGCATGTGCCTCAGTCGGTTCACCTACAGTAATCATTTCCGGCGCAATCAGACCGCCGCCAAGAATACCTTTGATAATAGCCTTGGCCATAGCGCCGCCGCCGATAAAAGCAATTTTCTTTACTGCTATTTCTCCCATGGTTTATTTCCCCTCTCGTTATATTCGCGCTCGTCATCAGCATCTATATCTACGTTTTTCGGAGCACAGATGATAATGTTGCGTCCCAGCTTTTTCATACTGCCGCCAATGGCATAAACAGTACCGCTGACAAAGTCGGTCATACGCTTGGCAACAACATTATCTGTCTTATCATAATTAACAACTACCGTCTGATTATCACGCAGATAATCGGCAATCTTCGGGGAGTCATTGAAATCAACAGGCTCCAGCAGCACAACTGTCATCAGCTTATCAGCAATCGGCATATTAATAGTTTTGCTGCCCATCTTATCATTTTTAGCCGGTGCATCCTTTTCAGCATTTTTCTTGAAGCTCAAAACAGATTTACGTTCACGCTTAGGCTCCTCTGCAGGTGCAGCAGCAGGTGTTTCCTTGCTGCCGAAGAAACACTTCTTAGGCTTCGCAGGCTCAGGTTCATTCTTAGCAGGCTTCTCTTCAACTCCCTCTTCAATAATTTCGTCATCATCATCGTAAAGGCTTAAGGAATCCATGATTTTATCAATAATTTTCATTACGTCACCAACCTTATCTATGTCTTAAAATTTCAGACTATAATCACGCTGTCCGAACAGAGCTGTGCCTACACGCACAATATTAGCGCCCTCTTCAATCGCAACTGTGTAATCGTTGCTCATACCCATAGACAGAATATCTGCCTGCGGATACTGCTGCTTTAAGCGGGCGAACGCACGGTAGCCTGCCGCAAATACAGGTCTTGTCTGCTCAATATCCTCGCATTTTTGGGCAATAACCATCAGCCCGCGCAGACGCACATGCTTGTATTCTGGCAGCTTCGGCAGCAGCGCCAGATAATCCTCTTTATCAAGGCCGGACTTCTGCTCCTCATGGGCAATATTCAGCTGCAAAAGGATATCCTGCACCTTACCGATGCGTTCTGCCTCCTTATCAACCGCAGCCAGCAAATGCTCGCTGTCTACCGACTCAATAAAATCAAACAAGGCAACTGCCTGGCGCGCCTTATTTGTCTGCAAATGACCGATAAGATGCCAGTAGCCGTGTTTACCCAAGGCCTCCTGCTTATGCTTAGCCTCCTGCACGCGGTTTTCGCCTACGTTGGCAATGCCCAAGGCTTCGATATCTGTAATAATTTCGGGCGGATGATTTTTCGTCACCGCCACCAGCGTTACCTTATCTCCTGTGAGCAGGTCTTTATTTTTACGCTTGTCCAAAGCAGACGCTATCTGCTCCTGAACCTGCTTTAAATTATCAGCTAACAATGTATTTGCCCCCCAATTCTCAGCAAAATGATTTGTGGCAAAGATTCTGCTTTTTATTATGCTTTAAAAGCTCTTTATCCTTATATTTTAGCATACGTGTAAACCATTGTCACGAATAAAAACAACAAAGAGCTGCCGCACAAAAGTGCAGCAGCTCTCGATAATTTTATCTTCGTTATGATAGCTATTAGTATAACAGCTTGTTGGCAATAACCAGACGTTGGATTTGGTTGGTGCCTTCGTAGATTTGCATGATTTTAGCGTCACGCATCATCTTCTCTACAGGGTACTCTTTGGTGTAGCCATAGCCGCCCATTACCTGAACAGCGTCGGTGGTTACTTGCATAGCAACGTCAGCGGCATAGCATTTAGCCATAGCAGCCTCTTTGGAGAATTCCATGCCCTGGTCACGCATCCAGCAAGCCTTTTGAACCATGAGGCGAGCGGTTTCAACCTTCATAGCCATGTCAGCAAGCATGCCTTGAACCATTTGGAAGGAAGCAATCGGTTGGCCGAACTGACGGCGCTCTTTAGCATATTTAACAGCGCAATCCAGAGCAGCCTGAGCGATACCTACGGAAACAGCGCCAACGAACGGACGAGCACTGTCTAAGGTGTTCATAGCAATACGGAAGCCTTCGCCTTCGCGGCCTACGCGATAGGACTCAGGAATAACAACGTCTTGCAGAACCAGCTCGGTAGTATTGGAAGGACGGATGCCCATTTTGTTTTCTTTCTTGCCAACGGAGAAGCCCGGGGTGTCTTTCGGAACGATGAAAGCAGTCAAACCACGGATACCGCCGGTTTTACGGGTGTTAGCGAATACCAGGAAGATTTCTGCCAGACCACCGTTGGTGATGAACATTTTGGTACCGTTCAGAGTGTAGGTACCTTCTTCCTTGTTGCGTACAGCGCGGGTAGAAACGCCGCCTGCATCACTGCCTGCACCGGGCTCGGTCAGCGCGAAAGCAGCCAGACCGCCGTTGTTCAGGATATCGCAATACATTTTCTTTTGTTCGTCGGTGCCTGCCAGCAGAACAGGTACAGTTGCCAGGCTGTTAGCAGCCAAAGAGGTTGCAACACCTGCGCAGCCTTTGCCCAGCTCTTCATAAATAGTAGCAACAGAAATGCTGTCCAGGCCGGGGCCATCTAATTCTTCCGGAACAATAACGTTCAGCAAGCCCATTTCGTTAGCCTTGTCAATCAGGCCGTCACGCATATGGTTTTCTGCATCCATTTCAGCAGCATAAGGAGTAATTTCTTTTTCAACAAACTCCCTTACCATTTCCTGTAATTCTAATTGTTCCTCGTTTAATGCAAAATCCATCATATCCTCCTTGATATCAAGCGGTCTTCCGCGTCATTTCCCTTCCAAATAAACTCAGGCAAGCTCACCATTTGGCGGGTATTTCTTTAAATCTGTCGACGACAAACATTGTTGTTAAAATCGTCCCAATTAAATTCTTTTTGCTGTCAGTCATTTCAGCCTCGATAACCATCGTAGAATGTCCGGCATGCTTAATATGGCTGCGTACCGTCAATGTAGTCGGTTCATGGACACCTCTGATAAAATTCATGCTGAAATTGAGAGTTGCCACTACAGCGCCCACGCTTGCACCGGTAACACCCAGAACGGAGTCTGCCAAGGCCAACATCACTCCGCCGTGACATATGTCACGATGATTAAAATGCTTCGCCGGATCAACGTCAATGCTGACTTCAGCACTGCCACACTTTATCTCACCAATATGCACACCGAATTGAGTCATAAAATGATTATCTGTGTACATCTGGCGAATATAGGCAGGAACATCCTTGACCTGCTCCACAGCTATCATCGCCTTTCTTCGGACAGCAGAAAATATTACTGTCAATATATCTTTGATATTTTACCACAAAACAGCGCTTAACTCAACAGTTTCATGCAAAAAAATAAGCTGAAAGGAAAGTTTTAGGGATAATTTTTTCAATAATCACACTTTGGTATAAGCTTGAAACAAAATGGCTGCCGCACTTTGAGTACAGCAGCCATGCATGAAGCAAATAAATTAATCGATAATGTTTTGCTTGTAATCGTGATACAGAGTCTTGAGCTCTTCCATAGTTGCTCCCATCTCAACCTTGAGCTTGGAAGCAGTATCGTAATCGCCCTCGGCAACAGCTCTGCGGATAGCAGTGAAGATGCTCTTCTCTTCGAAGGAATCCTTAGCCAGCTTAGCGCGCAGGTTCTGGATTTTACGCCACATTGCCAGGTCGCAGTCGGTGCAGGTTTCCTGGTTGTGCAAGCGCTTCATATCGATAACAGCCTGATAATTTTCCGGAATCAGACGAGTCAGAAGCTCGGTTTTCCAACGAATCAGAGCACCCTGCATGAAGGAGTCGATGTATTCCTTCTTCAGGATATTGCCTTGGGTGAGCACGGCAACCTTTTCCGGATATTTTTCAAAGGCGCCGAGATTTTCCCAAACGGTAGCAGGCGGTTCGCCGAACAGCTTGCTGCGTTCTTCCGCAGTGAAATCTTCAAACACGTCTTCCTCAGTACGGTATTGACGGTCGGTATCCAGATAGAAGCCCTCTTCGCCGGCCTTCTTGGAAATTTCTTTTTCCAGAGCCTTCAGGTCCTTGCCGGATTCTACGCAAGCCTTAATACCGTCGAGGCAGGACAGGTAGAAGGCTGCAATGGCGATGTAGGTATTGGTGTACGGGTTTGGAGAACGCATTTCGATACGGGTAGCTTTATCGTTGTCCAGATCTCGGATCAGACCTGCAAGAATGGTTCTGTTACGGGACGGGTTATCCGGGCTCAGTCCAAGGCTGGTAACGATGCAGACAGGAGCTTCAAAGCCGGGTTTCAGACGGTTCAGAGAGTCAATGGTGCAGGAGATAAACGGATTGGTTACCTCGTAGTTTTTCAAAAGGCCCATGAGAGCGCCGTAGCCGATAGCGGACAGGAAGTCCTGATGCATATCCTTCGGCGAGAACAGGTTAACGATCTTGCCGTTTTTCATTTTTGCGGCAATGCCTACATGTGTATGCTCACCGCTGCCTGCAACGCCGGGAATCGGTTTAGCCTGGAAGGAAACCTCCAGGCCGTTCATACGGAAGATTTCCTTAACGATGATACGCGCCAGCAGCTCGTTATCTGCAGTCTGAACGCCGCTGCTGAACTTCCAGTCAACCTCCAGCTGCTCCATAACGTGAGTCATATGGCCTGCGCCGTCAATCTGACCTTTAACGCCGCCACATTCCTTATGGCCCATTTCAGGCTCCAGGCCGTACAGCTCCAAAGTCTGAATCGTCTGCTCCAATGCAGTACGCACGTTGCCGCGGGTACGCTGCCAATATTGCTCCTGCATTACCTGAGAAGAGCTCAAAGCCTCCAGCGGTGCGTCTTCACGCGGAGTTTTTACCCAAAATTCCAATTCGGTAGCACTGGTGAAGAGCAACTTTTCAATCTCAGCAGGATTTACATGCTCCAGACCGGCAATTACCGGATGCTTAGCAAACAAATCCATGATTTCTTTTTCTACATAAGCCAGAGTATCATTCAAAATAGAACGAGAATCAACATGATTGCCGTTGTGAATCAGATAGCAGGGAATGCGCAGAGTACCGATCATGCGGCCGCTTTCTGCGTCAAAATGCTCATAGTTATAATCAACAAACCAGTTAACGGTTTTATCAACCTTCATATCAACGCGGGCATCGTTCAGAGTAGCGATACCGGTCAGCACAACGGAAGAACCGTCAGTCTGTGCTGCGCTGCCTGCCAAAAAGCCATCGATATCCTCGAGGAAAATCTTCATCGGGATTTTTTCATCGGTATCATTACCGGCAAAATCCACACCCATCAGAGATACAAACTGAATCTCCGGATGCAGAGTCAGAAGCTCACGCAGAGTGCTTTCGTTTTGTTCTTCAGGTTTAATTACATACAGTAAATCTTTGTTGTTCATGATCAGTGCAGCCATAAGGCTGCCTCCTTTCTCAATACTCCCTAATTATCATGCTGCAGAAAAATGCTCCCTACATATTTTCTGCAAGATAAACGAAAAGGACCTTTTTAAGCATGGACACACTACTTCCTTACTCAAAAAAGTCCTCGTTGACTGTCTCACTATTATAGCAGATATTAAGTGCTTTTGTCCAGCTTTAATTTCTGAGGATAAGATATCATGCAAGCAGGCGGACAAGAATTTCCTCCAGCTTTTCGTAGCCACGTCCGCCCTGACGCAGCTTAATATTCATATCAGATAATCCCAGCAAAGCTTCCGTCAGACGCTTTTCATCAAAGCGCCTGCTGTCGCGCTCCAAAAATCTGTAGGCATATGGGCTGCGCATCCCCAACTCATCCATAATGCCCTTCTGGTCGTAGCCTCTGCGCTTCAGCTCCAGATAACGCAACACCTGACGCAGCTTGAAAGCTACGGTTGCACTGAGCGGCAGGATATAGGTTCCGTGCTTGCGTTCGCTCGCCAACAGCTCCAGGCACTGCTTCAGCTTGCCTGCCATAATATAATTGGTCAGTGCAAAGGAGGAAGCATTGGGCAGCAGTGCAAAAACATTCAGCACATCCTCTTCCGTCCATTCTCTGCGTCCTGCGGCATAAATTGCCAGCTTACCGATTTCCTGCTGCAGCAAATCCAAGGGAATTTCTTCCTTTACCGGCTCAATATATTCGCTGATAGCCGCCAGCGCATCTCTGGTAAAATGCGCGCCGTATGCTGCTGCCTGCGCATACAGCCAGTCATCAAGCTCTCTTTCCTTAATGCGCTCGCACGGACAAATCAGCGCACTTGCTTTAAGCTGCTTATACAGCTTGGTCCGCTTATCCATTTTCTTACTGCTGATTACAAGCAGGCAATAATCCGGTACGTCGCTGACAATCGCCGCCAGCTGCTCCATTTTCTTGGAATCGGTATCATCCTGAGCATCAGCAGTGCTGTTTGCTTTGGCAGGCTTTGCTGCCCACAGCTTTTCGTCCTTCAGGAAAATCAGCGATTTGCCGCAGAAGAAGGGATAGCTGTTGACGGCCGCCTGCAGTCCCGATAAATTGGTGTCCTTGTCAAAAACCGTTATTTCGCGGTCAGCCTCCGGTGTATCACCAAAAACATATTCCGGCAGCGCGGCAATAATGCTGTTGCGGTAGTAATCCTCCTCGCCGCACAAAAGCAGTACCTGCGCCTGCGGCAGTGGTTTATGCTGTTGTAATTTGGCAAGCAATTCTTCTGCTTTAATGTCCATGAGTATATTCGCACTCCTAAAAAACATTTTTATGATATACATAACTATAGCATTTTATTCCCTCTGCGTCAAAAACAACTTTAATGCACCCCAGCTCATCCGTTCTGACAACATTGCTTCCTATTGCCTGCAAACGCTCCAGCGTTTCCTGATGCGGATGGCCGTAGCGGTTGCCGCGCCCGCAGGAAATCACCGTCAGCCTCGGGCGCACCTGCTCCAGAAATTCCATACTGCTGCTGTAATGCGAACCGTGGTGTCCTGCCTTCAGCACAGTGTATTGCTGCAGCTGCAGCCCTCGCTCGCGTTCTTCCCCCATGTCACCTGTAAACAGCACGCTGCCCTGCGCGCTATGCAGCGCCGCCAACGTGCTGGCTTCGTTACCCGGCACAGCCTGCTGCGGTACATCAACTAAAACAAGCTCCGCAGCAGCGTCCAACGCATAGCGTTCACCGCTCTGCACCACATGCACCTGCGTCCTGCCGGCCTGTGCCAAAATTTCCTGCCGTACCCTTTTGCTTTCCTCCGTCAGTGCTTCGTTAGGCAGGAGCAGCTTTTTTACCCGCAGCTGTCGCAATAAATCCGCCGCAGCACCCACATGGTCAAAATCATAATGGCTTAAAAGCAGGATATCCGCCTCACGCTTGCCAAGATAGCGCAAAAACGGAGTAATTACGCGCGTTGCAGTCGAAAGATTTTTTAAGCCGCCGGTATCAATAATTGCCACCCGCTGCGACGGCGTGACGATAACAGCGCAGTCCCCCTGCCCAACGTCCAGAAAATAGCAGGCTAACGGCAGCGTGCAATACTGCTGATAAGCAAGCGTCCCGGCAAGCAGCAAGGCATGCAAAAGCAGGATACAGCGACGCTCCCTATTACTCCAAAATTGCAGCCAAGGAAAATCTGCCCACACAAAGAGCGCTGCATAATAGATTACAAAGCAATAAGCAGGCAGCTTGCCGATAACTACAGTGCTGTACGGCAATTCAGCAAAAAAACGCGCCTGCGTCAGCACCTGCGCCGCAAGCCAGGCAGCAAGCTGCAACAGATAATCACCGCACACGGGCAGCAGTGCGCCCACGAGTGCCATCTGCGCGGCAATTTCCAACACCGGCACCAGCACGATATTGCTTACCAGGGCAATCAGCGAAATTTGGTGAAAATAATAAACCTCCAGCGGCAGTACAGCCAGCTGTGCTGCCAACGAAACTGCTGCCGCTTCGCCTATCGGCGCAGGCAAAGCCTGCGGCAGCAGCCTTTGACATGCAGGCAACAGCCACAAAAGTCCGGCCGCCGCCCCGAACGATAACTGAAAACCGATATCGGCCAGCCATAACGGCTGCAGGCACAACAGCAGTGCCGCCACCAAACACAGCAAGCGCCCGCGCTCCGCACCGCTGCCGCCAAGCAGCAGAACGCTGCTCATAGCCAGTGCTCGCAGCACCGGAGGGCGCAAGCCGCAAAGCAGCGCATAGGCAATCAGCAAAGTGATAACAATAAACTTGCGCCATGGCAGCGGCACCCACTGCAGCAAAGCAAGCAGCAGGCCTGTGAGCAGCACAATATGCGTGCCCGAAACAGAAAGAAGATGTGCCAGCCCGTTATCCGTAAACAGCTCGCGTGTTTCTTCATCCAGCCTGCCGCTGCCGCCAAGCACCATGCCGCTCAGCAGCGCCCCATATTCAGCGCCGGCTGCTGCCTCTATGCGTTCGCTCAGCTTTTTGTTCCACAAAGCAAAACGCTGCCACCACAAAACCTGCGGTTCTATCTTTAGCAGCTGCGCCTTGCGCAAACGTCCGCCCAGCTCCTGCACTCTGTTATAGCTTGCAACGTCAAAGCCTCCGGGGTTACGCAGGCTGTCCAAGCGCTCCAACGTACCTTTGAGTACCACACAGCCTGCCTGCGGCAGCTCGCCCTTAACGCTCACACGCAAACGACAGCTGTAAGCAAGCTCCGTATCGCTATAAACCTTTTGACAACGTAGAATCGCACTGCTAAAACCTTCCTGCCGGTGCACGCTCAAAGGTTCCACCGCGCCCTGCACAACCAGCTGCCGCCCGAAGCAGGCAGCAAGCTGCTGTTCAGCGGACGATAGCACGGTTAGCAGGCGAAAGGATAATATACAAAGCAGCATGACCGGTAAAAATAAGCGTAGATAACGTATTTTCTGCTGCACTAGTCTACCTCCACATAATCACGCAGCTTCGCCAGCTTAGCCTTGCCGATTCCCGGCACACGCAGTAAATCCTCCACGCTGGCAAAACGCCCTCTGCTTCTTGTTTCCACAATGCGCTTCGCCAACGCCGGACCGATACCGGGAAGCTGCTGCAGCTCACCGGCGCTTGCGCTGTTGATGCGCACGCTCTGCATTATGCTGTTGTTTCTGCCTGAGCCTGCTTTAACACTGCCGGATTTTCCTGACGCACTCTCACCTAAACCGGACTTTGCCTGAGCGCTTTTCCTCTGCGTTCTGCTTGTCCGTTCAGCCTTCTTCACAGGTACTCGTATCTGCATACCGTCGCGCACCTTGCGTACCAGGTTGACGCGTTCGCTGTCGGCATTTTCCGTCAGACCGCCGGCAGCAGCAATGGCCTCTTCCACTCTGCAGCTGGCAGGCAGGTCGTATACGCCTGGTTCCAATACTGCGCCGCTCACCTGCACGCGTACTGTTTTTGCCTGCGCTGCTTTGGATGTGACAGCACCTTGCGCGGACTGCAATAAACTGCTGCCTGCAAGCGGTTTTTCTTTGTCGTTGCTGCTTATAAGGCCGGTGATGATGCAGCCTGTGAGGAGAATGGTGATGAAGATTAGTTTTTTAGATTTTGCTTGCATGGGGATACCTCCTTATGGTGTTGGTAAAAATATTGCGTATGACTTCGATACTCAACCCTTCCGTCTGCTCGCTAAAGCTCGCAGCCACCTCCCCTTTCAGGGGAGATATAACAGGCTAGATTTAAAATTACAGTTCGCAATTACGACCAACCTCTATATGCTCCCTGAAAGGGAGCTGGCAAAATCACGCAGTGATTTTGACTGAGGGTTGTGCTTGCGACAAACTGGGTCTTAGCGTCAAGAGAGCTAGGGCGATGACTGAGGGTTGTCACCAAAAAAACAAAAAGAGCCCCCAAGAATAACAATTACGTTATTCTCAGAGACTCTGAAAATGTAAGCGTTATTTAGTACTACTAAATAATGTCATTGCTGACATGCACTGCTTATTTTTTTGTCCGCGCTACAGTCTGCGGGAACTGCCTGCTGCAGGACAGCTGTAACTGCGGTGGTCGCAGTTAGTTATTAGTGGTTAGTGGCCAGTAATACTAAAGCTCGCGACAAATTTTATTTTCCCCCTCTTCTTGCTCCCTGTTCGGTCGCAACGGGGATTCGTTCCACCTTTTCGATTTCTAACTTCGCTTACGCTCGTTACAAATCGGGTGTCACTTCGCTACGATGTTTACCAGACGGCCGGGTACGCAGATAACCTTGCGTACGGTTGCATCGCCGATGTGAGCCTGAACGTTAGCGTCAGCCATAGCAATCTTCTCCAGCTCTTCTTTGGTAGCTTCAGCCGGAACAGTCAGACGACCGCGAACCTTGCCGTTAACCTGCAGAACGATTTCTACATTGTCAACCTTCAGGGCTTCTTCATCGCACTCAGGCCAGCTTTGTTCATGTACGCTGCTGTTGGCATCAATAGCACCGCGCCACAGCTCTTCGGTGATATGCGGAACAAACGGGCTCATCATCTTAATGAGGTCGGAAATTGCTTCGTAAATCAGACCTGCATTCGGCTCTTTGGCAGCTTCTTTATAAGCATAGAGAGCGTTAACCAGTTCCATCATAGTGGAAATAGCAGTGTTGAAGTTGAAGCGGGTTTCGATATCGTTGGTAACCTTCTTAATGCTGCTATGCAGTACACGGCGCAGGTCCTTGTCTGCTTCGCTCAGGTTGCTGTGATCGTATTCGGTAACCTTTTGTGCCAGAACAGCTTCAAATGCTTGTACGATACGCCAGATACGGTTCAGGAAGCGGAAGGAGCCTTCAACGCCCTGGTCGCTCCACTCCAGCTCTCTTTCAGGCGGAGCAGCAAAGAGGATGAACAGACGCGCAGTATCTGCACCATATTTGGAAAGGATTTCTTCCGGAGAAACAACGTTGCCCAGAGATTTACTCATCTTAGCACCGTCTTTGATTACCATGCCCTGAGTCAGCAGGTTGCTGAACGGTTCATCATAATCAACCAGGCCTGCGTCACGCAGAACCTTTACAAAGAAGCGGGAATACAGCAGATGCAGAATAGCATGCTCAATACCGCCGATATATTGGTCTACAGGACCCCAATAGTTGTTGAGCTCCTTGTCAAACGGCATCTTGTCGTTGTGTGCGTCGGTATAACGCAGATAATACCAGGAGGAGCACAGGAAGGTGTCCATGGTATCGGTTTCACGGGTTGCGTCAGCACCGCATTTCGGGCATTTGCAGTGAACGAATTCTTCGGAGGTTGCCAGCGGAGATTTAGCACCGGCAGTGAAGCTTACGTCCTCAGGCAGGCGAACCGGCAGCTGGTCTTCCGGAACCAGAACCTCGCCACAGTGCGGGCAGTAAATGATAGGAATCGGAGCGCCCCAATAACGCTGACGGCTGATCAGCCAATCGCGCAGACGATAGTTTACACGGCGTTTACCGAAGCCTTCAGCTTCAGCCTTGTCCATGATAGCGCTCATAGCCTTGTGCATTTCCATGCCGGTGAATTCGCCGGAGTTAACCAGCATGCCTTCTTTTTCTTCGTAAGCGCAGGTCATTTCTTCCAGCTTCAGCTCTTTGCCAACCGGGCAGATGGTAACAATCTTTTCAATACCGTATTTGTCGGCAAACATCCAGTCACGTTGGTCACCGGTAGGAACGCCCATTACAGCGCCGGTGCCGTAATCATACAGTACATAGTTGGTTACCCAGATTTCTACCTTGCGGCCGGTGAACGGGTTAATGCAGTACACGCCGGTGAATACGCCCTCTTTTTCTGATTCGCTGGAGGTACGTTCAATTTCGGACTGATTGCGTACACGCTCGCAGAAAGCGTTGATTTCGTCAGCCTTCGGATTGTTTTCGCAAATCTTTTTAATCAGCGGATGCTCGGCAGCCAGAGCCATGAAGGTTACGCCGTAAGCAGTATCCGGACGGGTGGTGTAAACAGCAACAGTATCATTCAGTGCAGGAATTTCAAAGGAGAATTCCAAGCCTTCGCTGCGGCCGATCCAGTTGTGCTGCATGGTTTTTACGCGCTCGGGCCAGCCCGGCAGCAGGTCAAGATCCTTCAGCAGCTCATCAGCATAATCGGTGATTTTGAAGAACCATTGGCTCAGATCCTTTTTAACAACCTCATGGTCGCAGCGCCAGCATTTGCCGTCGATAACCTGCTCGTTAGCCAATACGGTGTTACAGGTGTCGCACCAGTTTACGGCAGATTCCTTTTTAACTGCCAGACCGCGTTTGTAGAACAGCTCAAAGAACCATTGAGTCCATTTGTAATAATCTTCCTTACAGGTGGTAACCTCGCGGTCCCAATCGTAGGACAGACCGAGAGCCTTCAGCTGACGAGTCATGTTGGCAATATTTTCCAGAGTCCATTTTTTAGGCGGAATGTTGTGTTTGATAGCAGCGTTTTCAGCAGGCATACCAAAGGAGTCCCAGCCCATCGGATGCAGAACGTTGAAGCCCTTCATGGTGCGGAAACGTGCGATTACGTCGCCGATGGAATAGTTACGAACATGGCCCATGTGCAGGTTGCCGGACGGATAGGGGAACATTTCCAGAACGTAGGATTTAGGCTTATCCTTATCCATCTCTACTTTAAAGGTTTTGTTTTCTTCCCAGTATTTTTGCCATTTAGCTTCAATATCATGGGGAGCATACTTTTCTTGAATCATTTCATTACCTCCCAGGTATTATTGTTGGTCGAAAATAAAAAATCCCCGACCTTAAAGAAGGTCAGGGACGAAAAATTCGCGGTACCACCCTGATTGCGGCTACAGCCGCCACTCAATTAGCCTTAACGCAGCATCACGTCCGCACATTTCCTTGCGGCTTCTTCACGGTGAGTTCATCTGCCCTAACTGCCGGCTCGCATCAACCGCCGACTTTCTGAAAGATACTGCAGATTACTGCTCCGCTTCACAGAATTTGAATAAAAATATCTTGTATATTATATAACGCCAAACAGGAAAAGTCAAACTTCTGTGTCAGCGTTTATTTTTTCTTTTTCTTCGGCACCAGCTTCTGCCCCAGCTGTCCCTTGACAATAATCAGCTGGTCACGCAGCTCGGCCGCCGCCTCGAAGTCCAGCGCCTTCGCCGCTTCCTGCATCCGCCTTTCCAGCTCGCGGGCCAGCGTGTTCAGCTCCTTCGTTGATTTCTGCTTTAGCTTCTTGCTGCTGCCATAGGACGTTGCCTCCTCGGTGTCTGCCACCTTCGTCAGCTTAATCAGCTGGCGCTGCTCCTTATAAATCGTCTTAGGAGTAATATGGTGTTCCTCGTTGTACGCCTGCTGTTTTTCGCGGCGGCGGTTGGTTTCGTCAATCGCGCGCTGCATACTGTCGGTAATACGGTCGGCATACATAATAACGCGACCGTGCGCATTACGCGCAGCACGTCCGATGGTCTGAATCATCGCCGTATCACTGCGCAAAAAGCCTTCCTTGTCTGCATCTAGAATTGCAATCAGCGACACCTCCGGCAAATCAAGGCCTTCACGCAGCAGGTTGATGCCTACCAGCACATCAAACTTACCGGCACGCAGGCTGTCAATAATTTCCGCTCTTTCAATCGTGGCGATTTCCGAATGCAGATAGCGCACACGCACACCTGCCTGCTTCAGATATTCTGTCAGATCCTCTGCCATGCGCTTCGTCAGTGTAGTCACCAGCACACGCTCGCCCGCGGCGGCAACCTTATTGATCTCGCCCAGTAAATCATCAATCTGTCCCTTAATCGGGCGGATTTCAATCTGCGGGTCCAGCAGGCCTGTCGGGCGGATAATCTGCTCAACTACATTGTCTGCCTGCTCCAGCTCATACTTCGCCGGCGTAGCAGAAACATAAATCGCCTGCTTGATCTGCGCCTGAAATTCGTCAAAGGTCAGTGGTCTGTTATCATAGGCCGAAGGCAGACGGAAGCCATGCTCCACCAACATCTCCTTACGCGAGCGGTCACCGGCATACATAGCGCGAATCTGCGGCAGCGTTACGTGCGACTCATCCACCACAAGTAAAAAATCCTTAGGAAAATAATTTACCAGCGTAAACGGCGGCTCACCGGCCTTACGTCCTGCCAGATGGCGCGAATAGTTTTCGATGCCGGAGCAGTAGCCCATCTCCTGCATCATCTCCAAATCGTAATTCGTGCGCTGCTCCAGACGCTGTGCCTCCAGCAGCCTGCCATGCTTATTCAGCTCATCAAGACGCTCGTCCAGCTCCTCGCGGATATCATTCATAGCGCGTTCAAGATTCTCACGACTCGTAACATAGTGACTCGCCGGGAAAATTGCTACATGATTGCGCTGCGCCAGAATCTCACCCGTCAGCACATCAAATTCCACAATGCGGTCAACCTCATCATCGAACATTTCAATGCGCACTGCCTTTTCACCGTAGGCCGCCGGGATAACCTCAATCACATCACCGCGCACACGGAAGGTGCCACGCTTAAAATCAATATCATTACGATTATATTGAATCTCCACCAGCTTATGCAAAATCTTCTGGCGGTCGATAATCTGCCCTAGGCGCAGCGACAGCACCATATCATAATACTCCTGCGGCGCACCTAAGCCATAAATGCAGGAAACACTGGCTACGATAATAACATCCTTGCGTTCAAACAAAGCGCTGGTCGCACTATGGCGCAGCTTATCAATCTCGTCGTTAATCGAAGCATCCTTCTCAATATACGTATCCGACTGGGGAATATAGGCCTCCGGCTGATAATAATCGTAATATGAAACAAAATATTCCACCGCATTCTCCGGGAAGAAAGCCTTCAGCTCACTCGCCAGCTGTGCCGCCAGCGTCTTATTATGCGCAATTACCAACGTCGGCTTGCGCACCTTATTGATTACCTGCGCAATCGTATACGTCTTGCCCGTACCCGTTGCACCCAGCAGCACCTGCGTGCGCAGGCCCTGCTCCACGCCCTCCGCCAGCTTGGCAATCGCCTGCGGTTGGTCGCCAGCAGGCTCAAACGGAGCCTGAATTTTAAAATCCATGTTCATCACCAACTAAAAAACAAACCGTAAAAATTAAGTATAAAACAAGCAATTGCTATATCGTGTAATGAATAGCAATTTTAGCAAATAAGTGTCTGGAACCACAGAAGGGGCGCAATGTCTGAGCACTATGCCTAATTTTTATAGTAGCATTTGTCAGCATAGCGCGAGTTTTGCGCCGCTTCGTCTTGAATCCACACGAAATTTGCGTTAAAAAATTGCTCTGATTGAAACGATATACAATTGCGCTGCCAGAATTAAACCTTTACACATCCAGCTCAACACTTACCTTGCAATGGTCGCTGTCAACAAGCAATTGCTATATCGTGTAATGAATAGCAATTTTAGCAAGTGAGTGTCTGGAACCACAGAAACAAGGGTACGTAACATTCTGTTACCGTCTGGCAAATTTTACCGAAGTTTCGTCTTGAATCCACACGAAATTTGCGTTAAAAAATTGCTCTGATTGAAACGATATACAATTGCGCTGCCAGAATTAAACCTTTACACATCCAGCTCAACACTTACCTTGCAATGGTCGCTGTCAACAAGCAATTGCTATATCGTGTAATGAATAGCAATTTTAGCAAGTGAGTGTCTGGAACCACAGAAACAAGGGTACGTAACATTCTGTTACCGTCTGGCAAATTTTACCGAAGTTTCGTCTTGAATCCACACGAAATTTGCGTTAAAAAATTGCTCTGATTGAAACGATATACAATTGCGATGCCAGAATCAACCTTCACACATCCAGCTCAACACTTACCGGACAATGGTCGCTGCCGAAAACCTCATTGTGAATCTCCGCGCTCTGCAGCTTAGCCGCAATCCTGTCCGACACCACAAAATAATCAATACGCCAACCCGCATTCTTCTCACGCGCCTTAAAGCGATAGCTCCACCAGCTGTACTTAACCTCCTCCGGATGCAGATAACGGAAGCTGTCCGTAAAACCTGCAGCCTTCAGCTCACGGAACTTAGCACGCTCCTCATCCGTAAAGCCTGCATTCCTGCGGTTAGTCTTAGGATTCTTCAAATCAATCTCCTCAGCCGCCACATTCAGATCACCGCAGACAACAACAGGCTTCTTCGCATCCAGCTCCTGCAGATAAGCACGGAACACATCCTCCCACACCATGCGGTAATCAAGACGCGCCAGGCCATCCTTGGAATTAGGCGTATACACCGTCACCAGATAAAAGCTCTCAAACTCCAGCGTAATCACACGCCCTTCCTTATCGTGCTCCTCCTGGCCCAGGCCATAGGTAACAGCCAAAGGCTTAACCCTCGTAAAAACAGCAGTACCGCTATAGCCCTTGCGCTCCGCACTGTTCCAATACTCCTCATAGCCTGGGAATACAAAATCCGCCTGCTCGCGCTGCATCTTCGTTTCCTGCAGACAAATAATATCCGGTGCTGCCTCCTGCAAAAATTCGGCAAAGCCCTTCGTCATGCAGGCACGCAAACCATTAACATTCCAGGAATATAATTTCATAAGTTCAACCTCTTTTCCGTAAATTTATCTGCCACCGCAACGGCAAAATCACCGTGCGATTTTTATACTCTATTTGATTATTGTAACATTCAACGACCAAAAATAAAAGAGCTGCCCTCAGCACAGCCTCGTCATCACCGATGACAAATGCGCACGGCAGCCCTTAAATTTTAGAATTTGATTTGCGACGGCTCGTAATCAACCGTTGTCTTGATGAAAGCAATCTCATTGCAATACGGATACTGCGGACAATACACGCATTCCTTCCATACCTTCTGCGGCAGCTTATCCTTCGCAGTTTCAATATAATCGCACTTGGCAAAAAATCCCGGCTGATAGGTCAGAGTGAAAAACATCGTCACTCCGCGCTCAATGCCCTCCTTTTCCAAATGCTCCACCAGCTGACGGCCTATGCCTGTTTTCTGCAGGCTTGGTTCCACAGCCAGCGAGCGGATTTCCGCAAAGCGGTCCCAGACGAAATGCAGCGCGCCGCAGCCCAGCAGACGGTTGTTTTCCACCGCTAAAATATAATCGCGCAGATTCTCGTAAATCGCATTGCGCGCACGCGGCAGCATCAAACCTTCTTTTGCATAATAATTCAGCAATTTGTGTATATGTTCTACATCGCTGAAAGTTGCCGGTCTAAAAACAATCATTTTTCAAACCCCCTCATTTATATTACCTATATCAGTTTATCAAGCGTAACTGATTTTCTATATATTATCACGAATTACAGCTGAGTACAAGAATAAAAATACAAAAAAAGGAATTAACCAGTGTAATTAAATACTGATTAATTCCTTTATAAAATATGTTTACATTCTTTCCTTCAGCATATCTGCCGCAGCACACAAAGCCACAATAATCGCAGCCGGTCTCGGCGGGCATCCGGGCACAGCAATATCAACCGGCACCACGTCAGCCGCACTGCCGACAACAGCATAGGTACTGCCGTAAGTTTCGCCGCCGCAGGCACAGGCACCGCAGGCCATAACCATTTTCGGTTCAGGCATTGCAGCATAGGTCATACGCAGCGCCTGCTCCAGGTTACGCGTAACAACGCCGGTCACCATCAGCATATCCGCATGCCGCGGAGAAGCAACGAAAGCGATACCGTAACGGTGCAAGTCATAAACAGGGTTACTCATCGCACCCAGCTCAAAATCGCAGGCATTGCAGCTGCCAGCGTCAAGATGACGTACATGCAGAGAGCGTCCCAGTTTTGCCGTAACAGCCTCGCTGACCTCCACGGCACTGTCAGCCAGAATCTGCGCCAAAGCATCATGGTTCGTGTGCACCAGCGCCTTACGCGCGCAGGCCTCTACACAGCGACCGCAAAAAACGCACTTACTGTAATCTATTTTTGCTTTACCATCAGCCACGCTCACAGCACCGACCGGGCAGGCAGCGGCACAGGCACCGCAGCCGTCGCAGCTGCCATCGCACTGCAGCTGACCGCGCAGACGCTTGTGGCCCGTAGTATCAATATTTTCGGTAGCAATCTTTCCGTGAAGAATTGCCTCCAGCATTTTTAACATCTTGCCACCTCCTTAGCGGTCTATGCAGGCATAGCATAACTCAAAGCTCTTATTTATTAACGGGAAGTCTGGAATGATGTCGCCCTGTACTGCCACAGTCAGCGCCGGCCAGTTAGGATAGGAGGCACTGCGCACAAACAGGCGGTCTATGCGCCCTTCCTTATCCAGCAGCAGGCAGTGCAGATTATCACCGCGGGCAGATTCGCTGATGCCCCAGGTAAAATGACCTTCCTCCTGCTGCAGCTCGCCCAGCTCTACCGCCAGCTGCGTTTCCGCATTGCGGCGCAGCTTGCTGATAAGCTGACGCACCAGCTTCAGGCTCTGGGCAACCTCACCTATACGCACCTTGATACGTGCTTCGACATCACCCGCTGTTTCCGTAATAACCTCAAAATCAAGCTCATCATAAATACCGTAGAAAAAACAAGCCCATTAAAAAACCCGTAGCCGATATCCTTGCGGCTGTCACGGGTACTGCCGCTGGCACGCGCACCTACGCCTACCATAGCCAGATCAAAGGCAGTTTCCTGACGTACTCTGCCGGTGGTACGGATACGGTTGACGAAGTTCGCCTGCTCCCACATGATATGTACCATATCGGCATAAACAGCTTCTACCTCACGCAGAACCTCTTCGATTTCCTCCAGCATAGCGTCGGTAACATCGTACTGCACACCGCCGGGGATAATCAGACCGCGCAGGAAGCGGTTGCCTGCCAGCATTTCGTTAAGCTGCATCAAGTATTCCTTCAGACGTGTGCCCATGCTGATTACAGGCGAGAAGCCGACACCGGCGCAAATATTGCCAGTATCGCCCACATGGTTATACAAGCGCTCCATCTCCGCAGCCAAGGTACGGATTAACCACGCACGGTAAGGCACCTCTGCCTCCGAGCATTTTTCTACCGCCTGACAGAAGCTTAGCGTATTCGCTACACTGCAGGCACCGCAAATGCGTTCTACAATCGGCAGTGCCTCCATCGGTGTCAATCCTTCGACAGCCTTTTCAATACCACGGTGGGTAAAAAACAGCTTGGCATCCAGCTGCAGCATAGCCTCGCCGGCCTGACTGAAGCGGAAATGACCGGGCTCGATGATGCCTGCGTGGATAGGACCTACAGGAACCTCAAAGAGGCCTTCGCCCTGCGAGGTAAGCATTTCATATTCACGGTGTCCGCGTGCATCGTAATCCTTGGGATATTTTTTCAGCAGCGGATGAAAGCCTTCGGGAAAGCTTTCATGCAGCACCAGCGGACGCATATCGGGATGTCCCTGCGGCTCGAAGCCGAACATATCGTGCAGCTCGCGCTCATACCAGGCAGCAGCCGGCAGCAGCGTAGTCAGTGACTGATATTCCAGCGGACCGTCCGCGGGGAACGGAGCCTTCAAAACATCGATATCGCGTTTTTCAGCATTATAGAACAGGCAGTAGATGGCCAGACCGCCGCCCTGCAGCGTTTCGTCTGCACCGAACATAGCAGCCAGCTGACGCTTGCCGCTGTCGCTGCAGATATTGGCAGCACCACGCAAATTTTCCGGTTTAACTAGCATTATCTCAGCCTCCTATAATCCGCACAGCCTGGTTCAGCA
>NZ_FR892816.1:34981-46580 GCF_000434895.1 Phascolarctobacterium succinatutens CAG:287 | reverse complement strand
TGGTTCAGCAGATTGTTGAGCCAGGGAATATTTTCAAAGCCTGCGCCCACTACGCAGGTCAAAAGCAGCAGCGCTGCCAGCACAGGCACGTCGGTCGCGCCCAGCAAATCGCCCAAGGGCTGACGCTTCGATTTATCGCACAGCATACGCATGCCGTGGTACAAAATACCAATCAGCACACCGGCCAGCAGGATAATCAGCAGACTGCCTGCTACCCAATGTCCCTCACGGAACATAGACGCCATAATGTAAAACTTACTGAAGAAAAGTCCCATCGGCGGCAGGCCCAAAATACCCAGCATACCGGTAAGCCAGAAGGTTGCGGTATGCGGTACATCCTTAATCATACCGTGAATACGCATCATATTACGAGTCTGATATTCCTGAATAATCGTACCGGCAATATAGAACAGAACAAACTTAATCATCGCATGACTGTACATATGCAGCATCACAGCCTTCAGGGAAAAAGCGGAAAAGACGCCGATACCGGCAACCATAATGCCGATGTTTTCCATAGAGGAATACGCCAGAATACGCTTAACGTCGCGCTGTACAACAACGAACGGCACGGCAATCGCCACAGTCAGCACAGCAAAGAACAGCAGCATGCTGCTCATCATCGCAGCGCCTGCTGTCGGCAGCAGGATAACCAGATTACGCAGCAATACATAAATAGCACAGCTGCAGAGCGCACCGCTCAGCATACCGCTGGTCAGTGACGGAGCCTCGGCATAGGCATCAGGCAGCCAGGTATGCATCGGCGCCATGCCTGCCTTGGTACCGTAGCCAATAACGATAAACAGCAGTGCCAGCTTGGTCATCGCCGGGTTCAGGCTGTTGGCATGCTCATGCAGATACAGCCAGCTGAGCGCCTTTTCGCCGCCCAAAGCATCAAGCTGCGCATAATACAGCACCAGTGTACCCAAAAGTGCCAAGCAAATGCCAACGGTACAAACCATAATATATTTCCACGTTGCTTCCAAAGCAGCGCGGGTAAATTTAAAGGAAATGAGCAGCGCACTGATTAAGGTAGTCGCTTCGATGGCAACCCACATCAGGCCCAGATTTTTTACCAGCAGTACGATAAACATTGTCCAGCAGAAAAGCTGCATCAGCGCAAAGTAACGGCCGGTCTGCAGCTGCTCGCCCTTGAGCACGCCGCAGCGCTCCTCACGCGTAAGATAATTACGCGCAGTCCAGGTTGCTGCCAGATAAAGTGTGGTAATGATAATGATTACCCACATATTCAGCGCATCAATGTAAAAATAATCATCAACATAGGGCACAGCAGGATTAAAGGACTTTGCCATCAGCGCCACGCACACGCCTACCGCAGTTGCCGTCAGGCGGTGCAGCCAATGCAGGATATTATTGCCGAAGCCAGCAGCCAGTGCCAGCACCGCGCACAAGGGTGGCAGGCATAACAGTATCAAAATATATGTTAACATTACATCCCCTACCCTTTCAGCTTGTCCAGCACATTTGTATCCGTAGTTTTAAACGACAGACGCAGACGCGAGGTTAAAATAACAAGAATAACAACAGCAATCAGCACATCAAGGAAAATGCCCAGCTCGATAATCAGCGGCAAGCCTTCGGTCATAATCAGACCGAGCAGATAAATGCCGTTTTCCAAGGTAATCAGGCCAATCATCTGCATAATGGCACGGCTACGCATAACAATCAGCGCGAGGCCTGTCATAATCATAAACATAGAGGTCGCCAGAATATCGCGTCCCTCTGCCTGCGGCAGCAGACCGTCAATTACCATGTAGCCGAGTGCCAGACTGCAGGCTGCAAAGGCAGTAGAATAATTTACATTGATATCGCTGACAATTTCACGCTCATCGCGCAGCTGATTCACCACGCGCAAAATAGCGTAAGGAATAAAGAGCACCTTAACGGCAATCGTCAGCACACCAGGCAGCCAGGCATGCAAACCGCTGCCATGGCTCATACCTACGACAAGGCAGGCTGCAGCAATCAAGGCAGATTGCAGCGCCAGACACAGAGTTGCACGGCGCAGCTCCACAAAGCGCGTCTGCAGGAAAACGATAAACATTAAACTTACAACCAAATATTCCATCGTTACCTCCTTACTGTGCCACTACTGCCAGCAGCAGCATCAGGCCCGCTGCCGCCAGATATACACGCACCTTGAAAAGGCGCATCTTATTGTTCAAGGTTTCAACCACACCTACAGCCACCGCACCGATAAGCACCTTAAATACAACCGGCAAATCCAGCGGCAGATACAGCATAGCGAAGAGCACTAAGAATACCAGCAGCTTAAGCTGGCTTGCCCAATGGATGAGCGCCAGCAGGCGGCCGGAATATTCCAGTGTCATACATTCATGGATCATCGTCAGCTCCAGATGCGTATCAGGGTTATCAACCGGGATACGGCTGTTTTCTGCAAGCAATACAAGGAAGAAGGCAATGCAGGTCAGCACGCCTGCTACCGTCAGGTTGACCTCATCCGTACGCAGGCTCATGCCTGCCAGCGAAGTGCTGTTGGTGTGCAGTACGTTAGACAGCACGGCCAGCATCACAACAGGCTCAACGAAGGCTGCCACATAAACCTCACGGCTGCCGCCCATACCGCCGAAGGCGGTGGCTGCATCCATCGAGGAAACTGCCATAAAGAAGCGTCCCAAGGCCAGCAGATAAACAAATACAAAAACGTCGCCGAAGCCGGCCTGACCGCCTAAGAAGCCCGGTAGCATGCAAGCTGCCGCAAAGGTCGTCAGAAAATATACGCAAGGTGCCAGACGGAAGGTGATGCTGGTATAAGGAGTAAGCATAGTTGGCTTGCCCCACCATTTGCGGATATCGTAATATTCCTGCCAGATGCTGCTGCCGATACGGTTCTGCATCCAGGCCTTTACCTTTTTAACAATGCCGGTTACCAGCGGAGCGCACAAAAGCAGTAAAACTGCCTGCGCCATACCGAGGGCCAGCTGTAATAATTCATTCTCTAAAATCATTTATAAAGCGCCCCCCATACCAGTACCAACATCATTGCCACCATAACATAGGCAACATATAAACGCACACTGCCCTGCTGCAAACGGCGCAGGAAATTAGAAATACTTACAAAATGCTTCTGCAGCGGCTGATAAAGCTTTTCCGTAATCATATCGGGAATTTCCAGCTTGTAGGAAAGCTGACGGCCGAAGTAAGCATGCTCCTTGCGCATGTAGGTTACCTGACGTTTTGGCTTCAGCAGATAATCGAACGCACGGCGTACAGGCTTACTGAAGCCGGTTGCGGAATACTGCTGACGCTGCGTCGGATAGGTACCGCAGTTCCAGGTAACATCCTCCACAACAAAGCAGTCCTTAACAGCCAGCCACAGCACTGCACCCAGCACCAGCAGCAAAGCCAGCAGCAGCAGCGGCTTGTAGCAGACAGCAGTACCAACGCCGGCCCACGCCAGATTCATGCCGAAGGCATCAAGTGCGACAGGCATGCCCAGCGCCAACAGCGCTGCGCGTACTACCGGCAGCGGATAAAGACCGCAAGCGACAACTAAAACAGATGCAACGCCCATAGCAGCGAGCATAAATTTATCGGATTCGTGCGCATGCTCCACAATTTCACTGCGAGCACGGCCCAGGAAGGTGATGCCGAAGAAGCGTACAAAGCAGCCGAGAGCCAGTGCTCCGGTAAAGCCCAGCAGAATAAAGGATACCGCAGTCCACAGGCGGATATCCTGACCGGCGCAGCTTGTGCCCAGGCTGATAAAGCTCTGCAGCACCAGCCATTCCCCGGTAAAGCCGTTCGTCAGCGGAATAGCGGCAAGCGCCAGCGAGCCGACGAAAGCAAAGACAGCGGTATACGGCATTTTGCGTGCGAGGCCGCCGAACAGCTCCAGGTTTTTGCTGCCGGTGCCGTGCATAATGCTGCCGGCACACATAAACATCAGCACCTTCATAATGCTGTGGTTAAAGGCATGTACCAACGCTGCCACAAAGCCAAGCATATAAAAGCTGCTGCCGGAAGCCTTCATCAGCATACCGCAGCCGAAGGCAGCAAAAATTACGCCCATATTTTCCACGGAAGAGTAAGCAAGCACGCGCTTGATATCCGTTTCCATCTGAGCATAGAGTACGCCCAAAAATGCGGATACTACGCCTGCCATCAGTACAACAACGCACCACCAGTAATTCCAGGCAGGCAAAAAGCTGAACATAAAACGACCGAAGCCGTAGAGAGCAATCTTCAGCATAACACCGCTCATCAGCGCGGAAACGTGACTGGGTGCTGCCGGATGCGCCTTAGGCAGCCAAACATGCAGCGGCACCAGACCGGCTTTCAAAGCAAAGCCGGCAAAGGCACAACCAAAAACAAGATGCTGCCAGCTGCCCTCCAGCGTATTCTTGGCCATAGCAGCAAAGCTGAAGCCCTCGCTGGCCGAGCCTGTCAGCAAAAAGGCAATCATAATCGCCGCCGTACCGACGCTGGTCATAACCAGATACTGATAGGCAGCATTCCAGGTAGCACGCTTTTCGGATTCATGGTTAACCAGCATAAAGGAGGCTACGGCCATAATCTCCCAGAAAAGCAGGAAACTGAAGGCATCGCCGGCCAGCAGCACCAGTACCATAGACATGATGAACAAGCACCACATGCCGCCCAAAAGGCGCAGACGGCTGCCCTCATAGCTACGCGCATAACCGAGCGCGTACAGGCTGGTAACAACACCGGCGATACCGGTCAAAAGCAGAAAGACTGCGCTCCAGCCATCGCAGCCTAAAGAATACGAGCCCCAGGTCAGGGGTGCGGGGCTCACGCCGCCGAAAAGCAGCAGGCCTGCCGCATAAGAGCAGACAGCGCTGCCAAAAAGGGCAGCGCTGTTAGCAAGCCAGTGTGCAGCACGCTGCATGCCGTGGGGAAGCAGCATGGTTAATACGCCGATGCCATAGAAGCCAACAGCCACTAAAAACATTTCCATTTCATCACCTACACATAAAAATTTCAACTTCTTCACAAAAATGACATGTATCGTTAATTATAACACATTTGTTGATTGCGTAAAAGCAAATTACTGTTAAGCAGGCAAAAAAAATACACCGAACCTGCAGAAATTTCACAGGTCCGGTGGTTTATAATAAGGCTTCGGCATTAAAGCGGTAGATTATATTTTTACCCTTACTCCTTCGCCTGCAGCGCCAGCTGCTTACGCAGCCTGTGGCGCAGCAGCTCAATAAAGCCTGCCGGCTCCCGCACCCGCAGCAACGGTCCGAAGGATAAAATACGGATAACCATTTCCGTTTCATCACTTTTGTTATACATCAGCTGCAGCCTGTAATGCTTTTCATCCAAGCGCTCCGTTATCTTTTCCAAATGCGAAAAATGCAGCATCGCCCGCTCCAGAGCATTGCGTTCATCCGTCAGCAGGACTGTAACCGCACAGCGCTCCGGTTCCAGCAGCATACAGGCTTCTTCTTCCGTCTGCTCCAGCATTTTGCAGCTTTTGATACGCCCCACATTAACGTAATGCAGATGGCGCTCGCACACCGCCTTCAGGCGGAACTTGTCATCCTTCGCCGAATATTCCAGCTGCAGCGGCAGATATTCCTTCCGCACGCTTTCGTTTTTGCCGCTGATAAAGCTGATTTCCACCCTGCGCTTTTCCGTTATCGCCTGCAGCAGCAAGCGAAAATGCTGTTTGTACTGCGGAGCATCATAATTATCACCATCGCTGTAACGGTCGAAATACACAAACTGTTCCTCACTGAACAGCGGCTCCACATCCTCCAGCCCGCTGCAATCTACATCAAAAAGCTGTATCCGCTTATCCGTCAGCAGGCTTTTCAGCCAGCGACGCTGCAATGTTGTCAACGGCATCGCCGGTGCATGCCGCAGCGGCGTAGTCATATCCTTCTGCAGCAGCGGCCAGCTTCCGTCCTGCAGTGCCTTGGGAATGGTCAGGCAGCTGTCAGCAAAGGCCTGCTCCCGCACCAACAGCTCCAAGCTGTCCTTCGTCAGCTGCTTTTCCTGTGCCTGCCGCAGAATACTGCTCACAACATTAAAATAGGTGCCGTATATTTCGTTAAAAAAGCTGTCATTTTTCGCCATCCGCTTGCACCTCCTGCAGATAATAGGCCGCCGTCTGCTCCAGATCATCAAAAAAAATGCGCTCTATTTCCTCGTTACTGCAGCTAAAGACAGTAATACGCCCGATAAAGGTGCGTATCCACGGCAAAAGCTCACGCGCATCATACACGGCAGCACTGAAGCGATAATGCTCCGCATCCAGCTGCTGCACCGTACCGCAGCGCTTTTCGCGCTCCAGGCGCTGCACAATAAACTGCTCGTCAGCTGCCGCTTCCACCGTAAAGCTGATTTTCTCTAACCGGTCTGTCCTGAGCATGCCTGCGCCCCAGATGTGCGGAGTTGCCTCCTTAGCCAGCTGCAAAAATTCCTCATAGCGCCCTTCCGGCCGTTTAACCTCAATACTCTCGATATGGTCCAAGCGGTTGAACAACAGCTTCCGTGCAGCATAGCTATAGCTCAAAAGATACTGTCGTCCGGTCCTCGTGCTGCAGTAAATTTTCAAAGGGCAAACATATTGCGGTATGCTGCTGCCGTCCTTGTCACAGCGGTAAAGCGTTACGGACTGCCTGCTGTTCATCGCCTCCAGCAGCTCGTACAGCAGCTTGCTGTCCATCGTATATAAAATAAAATGATGCTTAAAAGCAAACGCTTCGCAGTCCTCGGCAAATTTATCCAGCAGATAAGAGCCTGCCTCTCCCAAAGGCGCCGCCTCGGAAAAGAAGGCGCAGGCAAGCTGCCAGCTGTGCCAGTTCACCTCATCACGCGCCAGGCAGTAAAGATTACGCCGTCCCTGCTTCACCAGCCGCAGCATTCCCAGCGCAGTATATTCATTCAGCTTGTTGCGCACCGTCGATTCATCGGGCTGACGCAGCTGATTGTCAAAGCAGTTGAAATAACGGCTGCACAGCAGCTCCAACAGCTCTGCCGCCGAATAGGCCTTGCCGTCGGCAAGAATATCCAGCAGATAAAAATGCAGTGTAATATCCATGGACGTAAAGCTCTTGGCCTTCCAGGTTTTATACAAGGGATTATGACTGATACTGCTGCTGTCAAAGGAAATGCGGTAAGCTCTGCCGTCCGCTTCGCTTTTGAAGCTCATATAATCCTCCAGCCAGCTGTCCAGACGCCGGCGATTATCATCGTAGCTTCTGGAGCTTTTAGCGGTAAAATCCTGCCGCTTTTCAAAGCCGTACACATAAAAGCGCCGCATAAAATTGCGGATATCACTGTAATTTTTAAAAAGCTCGCTATAAGCCATCTGCTTTATTTCCCCTTCCGCTCCAAATTAATATTAGTATAACATAAGCAGCGTATCTCTGTAATTACAAAAACGGCGCAACAGATTTTTTATCCGTTACGCCGTTAATTTATTCTTTATTCAACTGTTACACTCTTCGCCAGGTTACGCGGTTTATCAACATCACAGCCGCGAGTCAGCGCCGCATAGTAGGCCAGCAGCTGCAAGGGCAGCACTGCCATCAGCGGTGCCAGATATTTATCCGTACGCGGGATGTAGATAACATGGTCCGCATATTTTTCCAGAGAGGTGTCGCCCTCAAAGCCGATAGCAATAACCACAGCCTCGCGTGCTTTAACCTCCTGCAGGTTGCTGACGGTTTTATCGTATACGTCCATCTGTGTTGCCAGCACAATTACCGGCACACCGGAAACAATCAGCGCCAAGGTGCCGTGCTTCAGCTCACCTGCCGCATAAGCCTCCGCATGAATGTAGGAAATTTCCTTCAGCTTCAGCGCACCCTCCAGCGCTACAGCATAATCAAGGCTGCGTCCCAGGAAGAAGGCATCCTCACTGCTGCCGTACTCACGCGCAAACACCTTAATCTGGTCCACGTTTTCCAACATCTTGTGAATTTGCTCGGGCACAAAGGTCAGACCCTGCACCAGCTCCTGCTCACGCTCAGCACTCATGCTGCCGCGCAGACGGCCTACATAAATCGCCAGCATCAGCATTGCCAGAAGCTGTGTGGTATAAGCCTTGGTAGATGCTACGGCAATTTCAGGACCGGCATAGGTATAAACAACCTGGTCTGCCTCACGCGCAATAGAGCTGCCGACAACATTGGTAACCGCCAGAGTGCGGGAGCCAAGACGTTTAGCCTCGCGCAGTGCTGCCAGCGTATCGCTGGTTTCACCGCTCTGGCTGATAACAATCGTCAGACTGTTGCCATCAACAAGCGGATCGCGGTAACGGAACTCGCTGGCAATATCCACCTCAACCGGCACACGCGCCAGCTGCTCCAGATAATATTTGCCGACAATGCCTGCATGATAAGCGGTACCGCAGGCCACAATAAAGATTTTATTGATGTCTCTCAGTTCCTCTGCTGTCCAGTTCAGCTCGGGGAAGCCGATGGTTTTTGCTGCCGCATCAAGACGGCTGGTCATGGTATCGCGCAAAGCCTTGGGCTGTTCATAAATTTCCTTCAGCATGAAATGCTCAAAGCCGCCCTTTTCCGCTGCTTCCGCATTCCAGTTTACAACAAACACCTTCTTGCTGATGGGAGTGCCGTTGATATCCTGCACCCACACGCCATCTGCAGTTACTGTAGCAATCTCACCATCGCTCATGATAAAGGTACGGCGCGTATGATTGATAATAGCCGGAATATCGGAGGCAATAAAGTTTTCACCCTCGCCAAGACCAATAATCAGCGGATTATCCTTTTTGGTGCAGATGATTTTATCAGGCTCGTATTCGCACATAAATACCAGACTGTAGGAGCCCTTGATAAGCTTCAGCACCTTTTTGACGGTTTCTTCGAAATCTCCGTCATATTGGTCCGCCATCAGATGAGCTACAACCTCGCTGTCTGTTTCGGACAGGAATTCATGTCCCTTGGCAATCAGTTCTTCCTTCAGGCCAAGATAATTTTCAATAATACCGTTATGGACAACGACAAACTTACCGCTGCTGTCCGTATGGGGATGCGCATTGCGATCCGACGGACGGCCATGTGTTGCCCAGCGTGTGTGACCGATACCAACATTGCCCACAGGCATATTGCCTGCCAATTTCTGACGCAGTGCATCCAGACGGCCTACACATTTTTCTACACGAATGCTGTTGTTTTCATAAACAGCAATGCCGGCAGAATCATAACCGCGATACTCCAGCTTGCTCATACCGTCAAGCAAAAAGGGGGCTGCTTCGTGATTACCGATATAACCTACAATTCCGCACATAAGTAGTAATCCTCCTCTACGCTGCAAGGTATAAGGCATCATCTGCTTAGTCAGGTTCTCTCGTATCTGATACCTTCTCCCTTGCGAGCCTGTATTATATTCTTTGCCCTTTCTGCCACCCTGCTTTTCTCTCCCCCGTTACCGGAGGGCTTTGTACATGGTTTGCGGCCTGCAGCCGGCCGTGAGGCATCCGCTGACTGATCGATAACCTCATTCCTCGTCCACCGCCTGAGCGGTACATGCGCTTACATCCTTCACTGTTTGCTTTTGGCAGCAAAGACAAGGCTCTGCTGATTTATGAGCAAACAGACAATGAGCCGCGCAGGCAGGCAGTCCCACGCGGCACATCCTTAGACTAATTTAATTTTACAATATGATGACTGGCAGGTCAAGAAAACATTCCTTGAATTTTTCTTGCCTGATGCTTGTCTGCAGGCGTTTCATATAGTATAATCCCATCTTAGACAATTGAATTTTGTTTTTTATATTCGTAAGTTCTAGATGTGATAAGGGTTTGAGCAGCTAAAAACAGCTTTTTTATGTGGAAAGTTTAAGTAATAGTATAAGACATGATGGATTTGTGAATTTAATAAGAACGGTTGTCAAACGCTTTACTTTGTGCTATCATAGAAGTAGAAAAGGTGCCGCCGATAGACGGTTGTCCTTGAACATTTAGTTATAAAAAATAACCGCTTGTTTTGCAGACTGGGCGGTTATTTTTTTGCGTGAATTTGACCTAGCGCATAACCTAGAGCGAATCCTAGAGCTACTGAAGTCAGACATAAGCCGAGAACAGAGATAAGATTATCTAAAGTCATCATTGGTCTCACCCCCTCTTGCCATTAGATTTGCAGTAATACAGAATCTTGCTGCCAGAGGGACAACCGCCTACCGTTATGGAAGCACCATAAAAATATTTTAGCACAAAAACGAACAAGCTGTGAAAGTTTCTCTGCTCAAAAACAGAGCACATAGCGTACAAACGCCCAACTATTACTGTTTGGTAATAGTTGGGCGTTCTCTTTTGGTATAGCTGTTGTTGTATAATTGTTTTGTCAGGAGTACAAATATGCTCCACCTGTTTTTTCCAGAATAAGATTTTCGATGTCATAAACGTCGTAATATCGCTTACTTATGCAGTAGCTGACAATTTTGTCGGCAATGATGTCGCCAGATAAAGAGTAGCCTGCGATGTTGAGCATTTCTTCTGTCTCTTTGTTATTCAGCTCCAAAGCCAGGCATAAGCAGAGAATCGTACTTTTGCTAGGCTTGTAGCCGGTGTCCTTCATACTGCGAATTTTGGAAAAAACAGTTTTAGAGACGTGCGCTTTTTTATAGAGTTCGTTTTCTGCGATATCTTTTTCCTCGCAGTATTTGATGATGGAAGGATAAATGTCGCAGGTGTTAGAAAAGCTTTTGACGATATTTTTAATATTGCTCAATGACGACAGGGGTGGCGTGCATACCATGCCGGCGCTGACTGAAGCATGACGAGATGCAGCATAGGCTGTAATGACATAGTTGGATATTATTTCTTGATAGTTTTCTCTTAAATTTTCTATTACGCGTTTTTCGTTCGTCATAGTGCAGACCTCCCGAAAGTTTCTTGCAAAGAAACCAAAAAGTGCTGCTTATAGTGTAACATATAAGCAAGGAAAGATAAAGTGAGCAAAAATAACAGTGTTAAAAAGTAACTGTACATTTTGCGAAGATAAAAAGGACATTTGCTTGACAGGGGGTACAGAGAGGTATAGTGAAGTAAAGCTTTATCTTCTTAATAGATTTATAGACGGAATGGAGGAGTTTAAATGAGTAATAGAGTTCATTTAGATTTTAACAAAGCATTGGCAGTGGCAGTAGAGTTGCCTGGCGTAAAGATTGAGAGAGAAGAATTTCTTCAAAAATATTTTTCTAGCAGATTTGATCGTGAAATAGTAGCACGGATTGTGCAGACTAGCCCTATTAGAGCTGGAGTAAATGAAAGTGTTTTGTATGAAATTGCAAGAGAGTGCATTAATTACGAGAAGAAGAAAGTTTCTGCTTTGTCTTTTGCTACTGGTAGTGGCAGTTTTGTAGGAATCCCGGCTGATTTGGCACAGTATATGGCTCATGTCCTGAGAATATCTCAGAAATTAGCCTATATTTATGGCTATCCGGAAATTCGTTCTATTGAAGGAAGTATGGACGAAAAAACTCAAAAAATAATTTTGTTGTTCATTGGTGTAATGTATGGAGTCAGTGGTGTAAATAAAGTTATTGCTGAAATATCTAAGTCGCTTGCCGGCAAGGTAGGGAAAGATATTTTGAGAGAAGCTTTGACAAAAACTGC
>NZ_FR892816.1:0-34976 GCF_000434895.1 Phascolarctobacterium succinatutens CAG:287 | reverse complement strand
ATTTTGAGAGCAGCTTTGACAAAAACTGCTTGGTATCCCTTGCTACAACGAGTTTGCAAACAAGTTGGAATTAAAGTAACAAAAGATGCTTTGAGTAAAATTCCTGCTAAATCAGCTCCATGGATTGGAGGAGTGGTTAGTGCAGGATTTAGCTATTACTGCTTCGGTAAAGGGGCAGAACGCTTGCATAAAACTTTAAGAGAAAATCCCGTAAGATAACGATGTGAAGAACTGTGAGGTGGCTTCTTATGCCAGACAACAAAATTTTAATAATGATTGGCGGTATGGCCTTCTTGCTCCCTGCGGCACCTTTCCTCGCATTAGCAGGTATCGGACTGATTGTTGTTGGTTGTATAATTTATTCCGTAATCAAGAGTTTTGATGAGTAATAGTATAAGACGTGAGGGATTTGTGAATTTAATCAGAACGGTTGTCAAACGCTTTACTTTATGCTATCATAGAAATAGAAAGAGTGCTACCGATAGACGGTTGCCCTTCAAATTAACTGTTAAAAATAACCGCTAGTGTAGGAGCTGGGCGGTTATTTTTTTGCGTTTTTACCGAGTTCATAACCAAATTTAATGCATCCAAGCCCAAAACCAAGCAATGCAAGAACTTCCAGTATATTCATCAGTACCACCCTCTTCCTTGTAGATTTCTATAAAAATATAGATGTCGGCAAATCGAGGGCCGCAAACCCTCCGTAGAGGGCAACCGCCTACCGTATTCTGGTAGCACAAATATATTTTAACATATGTTCGTCAAAAAGAAAATATGCAAAATACAAAAGCAGACCATTGCATCCGAAAATGATGTAATGGTCTGCTTTTAAGTTTCATTTCGCAAAGTCCTGCTTATGCCAGCTCCTTGGTTACAACGTCGGCAATAGCGTTGGCAATCTGTTCCAGACGCTCCTGCTTCGGTCCTTCGGCCATAATACGGATTAAAGGCTCAGTGCCGGAAGCACGTACCAGAATCTGGCCGTTTTCGCCCAGCTCATCCTGGTATTTTTTGATTACTTCCTGAATAGCAGCCTTTTCTTCCCAGCCATTTTTATTCTTCACGCGTACATTCAGCAGAATCTGCGGGAATTTAGTCATTACGGCGCCCATCTCGGACAAAGGCTTGTTGTTGCGAACCATTGCGCACAACAGCTGTACAGCAGTCAGAATGCCGTCGCCGGTTTTAGCGAATTCGGAGAAAATGATATGACCGGATTGCTCGCCGCCGATAGAATAATTGTGCTTGAGCATTTCTTCCAGTACATAGCGGTCACCTACAGCGGTTTTGACAGTCTTGCCACCATGAGCCTTCATAGCCTGATGCAGGCCAACGTTACTCATAACAGTGGTTACCAGCATATTATCATGCAGCTTGTTGCGCTTCATCAGCTCCAGAGCGCAAATCAGCATAATCTGATCGCCATCCATAGCCTCGCCGTTTTCGTCAACTACCAGGCAGCGGTCGGCGTCGCCGTCATTGGCGATACCTACATGAGCGCCAACCTCGACAACCTTCTTCTGCAAAGCCTCCAGATGAGTGGAGCCGCAGCCGTTGTTGATGTTGATGCCGTTAGGCTCGTTGAAAATTGCCACAACCTCAGCACCGAGACTGCGCAGGATAACCGGTGCGATTTCGCTGTTGGCACCGTTGGAGCAGTCCATAACAATCTTCAGACCATTCAGCTTAGCATAAGCAGTACTCAGAATGTGCTTAATATACAGTGCGGACAAATCCTTTTCATGAATAATCTGGCCTACGCTGCTGCCGCTTACTGCCTGAGTGTAATCAATCGGTGTAGCAACGATAGCTGCAATTTCGTCCTCTACTGCGTCAGGCAGCTTGTAACCTGTCTGAGAGAAGAATTTGATGCCGTTGTCTTCAAACGGATTGTGAGAAGCAGAAATTACTACACCGGCGTTAGCCTTAACCTCACTGGTCAGAAAGGAAACTGCCGGAGTAGGCATAACGCCCAGAAGATGTGCATTGCCGCCAGCGCTGCAGATGCCTGCTGCCAAAGCACTTTCCAGCATTTGTCCGCTGCGGCGTGTATCTCTGCCGATAATAATTTTCGGGCAGGAAACCTCGCGGCCAAAGTATTTTGCGGCAGCATAGCCCAGCTTAAAGGCCAGCTCCGGAGTAAGCTCTACGTTCGCTACACCGCGAACACCATCAGTACCAAATAATCTTGCCATTTTTTGTAATAACCTCCCTAATGTTAATGCGTTTATATGTAAGTTGGAAATTGTTGAGATTTATCAACAATAACAGAAGATAGAGGCTCCCCTTGGGGGGAGCTGTCACCCGCAGGGTGACTGAGAGGGGTTGGTATTCGCTATGCTGAGCGCGCCCCTCTCCGTCATCGCTAGGCGATGCCACCCGCCCCAGGGCGCCTTCTCTTGCCCTACGGGCAATTCACCTTGTCCCCCCAAGGGGAGCCTAATTATCAGTATTGCTCCAACCTATCCTACTTCACCGGCGCAAATCTTTCCATAATCGCACGCGCCACATGATAGCCGTCAAGCGCGGCGCTCATAATACCGCCGGCATAGCCTGCGCCTTCGCCGCAGGGATAAAGCAAATCATGCGTCAGCGATACATAGCTCTGCCTGTCGCGCTCGATACGGACCGGCGCCGAGGTGCGTGTTTCCACACCCGTCAGCAGCGCGCCGCCGTCGGCGTAACCCGCCAGCTTGCGGCCGAAGCTCGTAATGCCCTCGCGCAGAGTATCCGTAACGTAGGCAGGCAGCACCTTATCTAAGCTGCAGGCCGCAAGTCCCGGACGATAGCTTGGCTGCACCAAACATTCCAAGGACGGAGTGCTGCGCTTCAAAAAGCTGTCCAGATTTTGCGCAGGCGCATCATAGCTGCTGCCTGCCGCCGCATAAGCAAGCTGCTCGTAGCGGCGCTGGAATTCTACGCCTGCCAGCGCACCCTCGCCAAAATCCCGGCTGTCCACATTCACTACCAGCGCACTGTTGGCAATGCCGCTGTCACGCTTAAACATGCTCATGCCGTTGACAACCACGCCGCCGGCCTCCGAAGCGGCAGCAACCACCTGACCGCCCGGGCACATGCAGAACGAATAGGCTGTGCGTGTTTTATCCTGCGTGTGGTAAACAAGCGCGTAATCCGCTGCGCCCAGCAGATGATGTCCCGCAAAGCTGCCGTACTGCGCCCTGTCAATCAGCTCCTGCGGGTGCTCTATACGCACGCCGATAGCAAAGGGCTTCGCCACAATGCCAACGCCCCTGCGTGCCAGCATAGCGTAGGTATCACGCGCGCTGTGACCGCAGGCCAGTACCACGGCTCCTGCCGCCAGCCTTTCGCCGCCGTCAAGGATTACACCCTGCACAGCATTATTTTTGATATCCAGATCAACCACATGCGCATCATAACGCACGCTGCCGCCCAGCTCCGCAATACGGCGGCTGAGTCCCTGTACCATCGCACGCAGCTTATCTGTACCAACGTGCGGCTTGTGCTCGTACAAAATATTTTCCGGCGCGCCTGCAGCTACAAAAAGCTGCAGGATTTCGGCCATCATAGGATCGTTCACACGCGTAGTCAGCTTGCCGTCCGAAAAGGTACCTGCACCGCCCTCGCCAAACTGTACGTTGGACGCGGGGTTGAATTCTCCCGTCTGCCAAAAGCGCTGCACATCCTGCACACGCTGCGCCACCGGCTTGCCGCGCTCCAAAAGAAGCGGCTTATAGCCATGCTCTGCCAGCTGCAGTGCTGCCAAAAGTCCCGCAGGACCGGCACCGATAACCACTGGCGGTGCGCTCAGCGGCAGTGTTCCCAGCTCCAGCGTCGGCTGCTGCTCCTGATATTGCGTGATGTCGCGGTCCGCCAGCAGGCGCTTCGCCTGTCTGCCGCCTGTTTCAACCTCTGCCAGCACATGGTAGTTGAGGCAGATATCATTTTTCTTGCGCGCATCCACTGCCTTGCGTACTATCTGCACACTGCCCAAAGCATCGCGCGGTATACCACATTTGCGGCACACCGCCTGCTCCAGCGTCTGCTCCTGACGCAGGCTGATACGCACATTGTTAATTTTCAGCTTCATCTAAAATTAATTCTGCCTTTCTACCGATATTTTTATCTGCACTGTACGTCTTTCGGGAATAACCTTTTCCGGCAGATCAAGCTCAGCCGCCACAACAGTACTGCCATCAAGCTTGCTTACATCCACGGGCTTGGTCTTGACATCCTTCAGCTCCTTCAGCACGGAAGGCGGTGCGGTAACGCGAACGCTTGTCGGCACAATCTCTGTTTTGGTAACAACAATACCGGCAGGCAAATCACCGCTCATAACCAGCTTAACCGGAATATCAAGCGAATGCATCTGGCTTACCATATTGGCCTGCACCATTACACGCTCAGGGATAATTCTCATATTAGGAATATCGTAACCGTCGTCACTCACGGCAACAAGCTCGCTTTCCGTCTGGAAGCTGCCGGTATGATTGCTGATATCAATCGGAGCAACAACGCGGTTTACCTTATCAATACGATGCGTTGCACCGCGCAGAGTAACCTCCGCCGGAGTAATTATACTGCTGCCGATGGTCATATCACTGTTCATCGCGCCCACGATACGAGTAGTAACGGGAACCTTTTTCTCGCTTACCGTATCTACATATATGGAAACCTCTTTAGGCGTTACGGATACAATCTCGCCACCGGAGTAGGTTACCGTAATCGGCAGACTCTGCTGACCTTCGGTTATATTTTTCAAATTGATAGAAGCATTGATTTCAGCACTCAGATTATCTGAACTCAGCTTGGCACGCGAACCGCGCACCTTTACCAGAATTTTATCGGGAGCATTAAAGACCATCATATTCTGCGGCAGATTTCTTTGCTGCAGACGCACCTCGATATTGCGCTCGATTATCGGGTTCTGGTCGGTCATTACATATACCCACAGGCCACAGGCCATGAGCAGGCAGATAATCCTTGCAAATAAATTTTCCTTACGCGCCAGCCTTTGCAAAAATCTCATTTTTTCTCACCGCCCCACAAGCTCTTGATTTTATCAACCAAAGAATTCTTAACTGCTGTATGCGGACGGAAAATAGCTATACGCAAAATTTCCTTCACATCATCCACCGTCAGGTAACGCATCAGCTCGCCATTGCGGGCAATAGAAATCGTACCGGTTTCCTCACTGACAACGAGAATCATCGCATCAGACTGCTCGGACATACCGATAGCAGCGCGATGACGTGTGCCCAGCTCCTGGCTCAGATTACGGTTTTCCGTAAGCGGCAGCAGGCAGCAGGCAGCCACAACACGGTTGCCGCGGATAATAACAGCGCCGTCATGCAACGGTGTATCCTTAACAAAAATGTTCTGCAGCAGTCCCGAGCTCACCAGACCGTCAATCGGCACACCGGTTTCGATACGCTCTGCCAAACCGGTAGCACGCTCAAAAACCATCAGCGCGCCTACCTTGTTTTTGCTCATAACCTTAGTGGCATGGGAAACGGCATCCAGCATTTCCTCCAGCTCCTGCTCATCCAGCTCGCTGCCCTTATGAAACAGCTTACCGCGACCAATCTGCTCCAAAGCACGGCGCAGCTCTGGCTGAAAAACAACAGGCAGGGCAACCATAATCACCGTCATGCTCTTTTCCAGCAGCCAGCTGATAACATGCAGGTTCAGCCAACGGCAGATAAGCGTGAAGCCTATCAGCACCATGAGGCCCTTGCCCAGTGTTGCGGCACGGGTGTTTTTCAGCATCAGGAACAAACGGTAAAGAAAATAGGCAACGACGACAATATCAATAATATCCAAAAAGGTGATTGTCGAAAGCAAGCCTTGCAGTTGTATCATCATAATTGCATTGCTCCTATCTATCAGACACTATCGACTAAGCGCTAAGCCTTAGTCCATTTTCAGAATCGCCATGAATGCCTCCTGCGGCAGCTCTACACTGCCAACCTGCTTCATACGCTTTTTACCTTCCTTCTGTTTTTCCAGCAGCTTACGCTTACGGCTGATATCGCCGCCGTAGCACTTCGCCAGTACGTCCTTACGCATAGCGCGGACGTTTTCGCGGGCAATAACCTTGTTGCCGATTGCTGCCTGTACCGGAATTTCAAACATCTGACGCGGAATCAGGCTGCGCAGCTTTTCAACCAGCTGACGGCCGCGAACAGTAGCAAATTCCTTATGAACAATCGCCGAAAGCGCATCGACAGGCTCGCCGTTCAGCAGGATATGTACCTTCACCAGATCGGAATAACGGTAGCCGGACAGCTCGTAGTCCAAAGAAGCATAACCGCGGGTAGCGGATTTCAGACGATCAAAATAGTCAAAGATAATTTCACTCAGCGGCAATGCGTAGTGAATCATTACACGGGTATCATCAAGATAGGTCATGTTATCGTATTCACCGCGTTTTTCCTGACTCAGCTCCATGACAGCGCCAACGTAATCCTTAGGCACAATAATGGTAGCATTGACGAAGGGCTCCTCAACATGGTCGATAACGGTCGGGTCTGGGAAGAGGGACGGGTTATCTACCATTTCAACGTCGCCGTTGGTGCGGAACACCTCATAAATAACGTTAGGCGCGGTAGTAATCAGGCTCAGATTATATTCGCGCTCCAGGCGCTCCTTGATAACGTCCATATGCAGCAGGCCCAAAAAGCCGCAGCGGAAGCCAAAGCCCAGCGCAGTAGATGTCTCCGGCTCAAATACCAGAGAAGCATCGTTCAGCTGCAGCTTTTCCAAAGCATCACGCAGGTTATCGTAATCGGAATTCTCTACCGGATACAAACCGCAGTATACCATCGGTGTAGCCTTGCGGTAACCGGGCAACGCTTTTTCGGCAGGATTATCGGCATCGGTTACGGTATCGCCTACGCGTGCATCCTTAACATTTTTGATGCTGGCAGCAAAGAAGCCTACCTGGCCCTCCTCCAGCTCATCAACATTGACAATGCCGGGTTTGAAGTAACCAACCTCGGTAACATCAAATTCCGCACCGGTTGCCATCATGCGAATCTTCATGCCCTTGCGCAGACGGCCCTGCATAATGCGTATATATAAAACTACGCCCTTGTAAGCGTCAAATTTGGAGTCAAATACCAATGCCTTCAGCGGTGCTTCCGCATCGCCCTGCGGCGCCGGCACGCGCGCTACGATTGCTTCCAGCACGTCCTCGATGCCAATGCCTGTTTTTGCACTGCACAAAACTGCGTCGGAAGCATCAATACCGATAACGTCCTCGATTTCCCTTTTTACATGCTCCGGGTCCGCACTCGGCAAATCAATCTTATTGATAACCGGAATAATCTCCAGATCGTTATCCAGCGCCAGATACACGTTAGCCAATGTCTGCGCTTCAATGCCCTGAGTAGCGTCGATAACCAGCAGTGCACCCTCGCACGCTGCCAATGCACGCGAAACCTCGTAGGTAAAGTCTACGTGGCCCGGGGTGTCGATAAAGTTCAGCATATACTCCTCGCCGTTGCGCGCCTTGTAAATGCTGCGCACAGCCTGCGCCTTGATGGTGATGCCGCGTTCACGCTCCAAATCCATAGAATCGAGAATCTGCTCCTCCATCTCACGCTTGCTCAGCGTTCCTGTATATTCAATCAATCTGTCCGCCAGGGTAGACTTGCCATGATCTATATGGGCGATAATAGAAAAGTTGCGAATGTGATTTTGTTCAATCATAAATTACTCTTCCTGCTCCTTCATTAAAATGTATTATTTCAGGCCAATATTGGCTTGAGCCTGTTTTATTAGTACTAATTATTATACCATTATACAGCAAAGCCTGTAAACTAAAAAGAGAGACAGCTCGGTGCCGTCTCTCCTCGTACTGCGTTTTATTTCAGTTTAGTATCCTCAAATTCAACGCACTTGTAATAATTGTCAATTTTATAATTCAACTTATCGAGCGTTTCCTGCATCTGCGCCATGCGCTCGAGCAGTTTGGCACGCTCCTCGATTAAAATTTCCTTGCGTGCCGCCCTTGTTTTGTCGCCCTGCTGAAACAGTGCCACATATTCAATCAGGCTTTCTACCGAAATACCTGCCGCGCGCATGCATTTGGCAAAGTTTACCCAGTTGCAGTCTGTTTCGGTGTAGTCGCGAATACCGCTTTCATTGCGGTTCACAGTTGGAATCAAGCCGATGCGCTCATAATAACGCAGCGTGTCCGCAGTAATGTCATAAATTTTGCTTACTTCGTTTATTTTCATTCTGATTACCTCCTGCCAAGATACCTTTCTTGCTTCCTGCTTTTATTTTAACATTTGGAGTCAGCTCCAGGTCAAGCGTCCGCAAAATATTTTTTACAGGAACAGTCAGGCATATTTGTGATTTTCTCTTGCATAATGCTCGCATTCGTGGTAGAATAATGCAGTACAAGAAAATTCAGGAGGTGAAATTCGTTGCCGAACATTAAATCTTCCATCCGCAGTGTAAAGACCGACGCAGAACGTCGTGCTAAAAACGCTCCGATTAAAGCAGCTCTCCGCAATGCTTCCCGCAAAGTAGAAGCTCTGACTAAAACCGGCGCTAAAGAAGACGCTCAAGCTACTATGGCTACTGCTTCCGGTTTGCTCGATAAAGCAGCTCGCAAAGGCATTATCCATAAGAATGCTGCAGCTCGCAAAAAATCCAGACTTGCAAAGAGAATCAACGCTATGGCTTAATTCTTACAAGCTGACCTGCTCTGAAAAGAGCAGGTTTTTTGCATTTCAGGGATAAATTTTTGCAGGCAAGCTAATCAAGATCATAATTGATGTATGAAGCGCATCATTATAGCGTAAAATAACAAAAGCATCCCCACACTTTTCCTGCAAAAAGTGTAGGGATGCTTAATTTTTTATTGGCAGCAGTTATTTCACTGCCTAAGCCTTACTCCCGGCAGACACCGCAGCGACGGCAGCCGTCAAAGCACATCGGCGTAAACTTGCCGCTTTCGCTGCGCTGCAGCTCGGCCGCAAGATACTCCTGCGTCACGCCCATGTCCAGATGCTGCCAGGGCAGCGGCTGGCCTACCTGCAGCTCGCGCTCCGCCAGCTCCTCGGCATCCAGGCCTTCTTCCTTCAGCACCTGCTTCAGGCTGCGGCCTTCCACATGCGCCTTCAGCAACGCTTCGCCGATACGTCTGCTGCCGCGCGCCAGTACGGACTGCACCACGGTTTCCTTCAGCGATTCGGTTATCAGCTTGATGCGCTTTTCCTTCTTCAGACCGTCGCTCAAAATTTTAAAGCGCTTCTTCAGCGTGCGCACATTGCAAAGCGGCGCCCATTGGTACGGCGTAAATGGCTTGGGCACAAAGCCGTTTACCGAAATAACCAGCTCGCCCTTGTTGCCCACAGCATCCATCTTGGCACGCACGCGTTTAATCATCTCCACCGTTTCAACGATATCCTCGTCCTCTTCTCCCGGCAGACCGATCATATAATACAGCTTGATGTTGCGCATTCCGGCAGCAGCAGCCAGCTCGATAGAATTATAAACGTGCTCCTCCGTAATGCCCTTGTTAATCGCAGCGCGCATCCGCTCGCTGCCTGCCTCCGGCGCTACGGTCATCGTGCGCTGTCCGCTCTGCGCCAGTGCATGCGCAATCTGCTCCGTGAGCATATCGGCGCGCATGCTGGCCACGGAAAACGGTATCTTATGCTCTACTAAGTATTCCGTCAGCTCCGCCATCTGCGGATGGTCGGAAACGGCAGCGCCCATCAGGCCCACCTTTTTCGTGCGCTCGGGACGCTTGGCGATATCTGCCAAAATATTTTCCAACTTACGCGGACGCGGCTTGCGGAAGCAGTAGCCTGCCATGCAGAAGCGGCAGTGACGGCCGCAGCCACGCGCCACCTCGACGATAAACATATCCTCAAATTCCGTTCCGCTCGTCACGATAGCAGAGGTGTGCGGATATGCGTCGATATCACGCGCCCACTGGCGTGCAACCTTCGCAGGCGCACCTTCCTGCGGCAGCAGGGCGGTAAACTCGCCCTCGTCATCGTACTGCGCCGTGTACAGGCTGGGAACATAAACGCCCGGCACCTGCGCCAGCGCCGCCAAGCGCTCTTGCTTGCTTTCCTCCCGGTAGATAGTATCAAGAACGTGCTGCACTGTTTCCTCGCCCTCGCCGATAACAAAGGCGTCAGCCACAGCAGCCAAAGGCTCGGGATTAAAGGTAGCACAGGGACCGCCGATAATCACCAAAGGCTCGCGCTGATTGCGCTCCGCCGCCCGCAGGCGGATATTGCCCAAATCCAGCACCGTCAGCAGATTATCATAGTCCATTTCAAAGGACAGCATGACGAAGATAACGTCAAAATCTGCCAGCGGACGCTGGTTTTCCAAGCTCAGCAGCGGTGTTTTGCTTTTGATATGCTCCTGCTGCAAGCGTTTATCCGGTAAAAAGAAGCGTTCGCAGGCGCTGTCGCCGCGCTCGTTAATCATCTGATACAAAATGTGCATTCCCAGGTTCGACATGCCCAGATGGTAGACGTTGGGGTAAATAAACGCTACCGGATGGCGTAAGCCCGGCGGATACACCTGCGCGCCGGTTTCATTTTCTCTTGTTTCTTTAATATAGTTTTTGATTATCCAGGACAAAGCATTTCCTCTCCGAGTATCTATAATCTATTAAGAAAATATCAGCGCAAGATTACGCTGATATCTCTTGTATTTTACTGATTTTTTTCTGCCAGCTTACGTTCAAACAAATCGATAACTGTTTTCAAAACCTTTAAGCGGGCATAATATTTATTGTTGCCCTCAACCACGGTCCACGGTGCATACGAGGTGTCGGTGCGCACCAGCATTTCGTTGACTGCCGCTTCGTAGGCATCCCATTTATCACGGTTACGCCAATCCTCGTCCGTAATCTTCCACTGCTTGTTGGGGTCAGCCTGACGGTCATTGAAGCGTCGCAGCTGCTCATCCTTGTCAATCTGCAGCCAGAACTTGGCAATAGCGATACCATGCTCGCTCCACTGCGCTTCCATATCCTTGATTTCATCGTAGGCACGCTGCCATTCCTGCGGTTTGGCAAAGCCTTCGATGCGCTCTACCATGACACGTCCGTACCAGGTGCGGTCAAAAATCGCTATAGTGCCCGGCTGCGGCAATTTAGTCCAGAAGCGCCACTGATAATGGAACTGCTTTTCAACCACGTTCGGCGCCGCAATCGGGTGCACATGAAAACCCAGCGGGTCCAGTGCCGCCGTCAGTCTGCGGATAGCGCCGCCCTTGCCGGCAGCGTCCCAGCCCTCAAAGCCGATAACAACAGGAATCTGCGCCTTGAACATTTCAATCTGCAGCTGTGTCAGCTTTTTCTGGTACTTATCCAGCTTTTCCTTATATTCTTCCTTGGTAAGCTCCTTGTTGGCATCAATCTTGCTCAGCACATCGTAGGTTGCTGCGGTGCGCTTGTCGGCAGCAGGCTCGACAGGCATCTGCACAGCCTTTTCGATAGCATCGGCAATCGTGCCGAATACCTCCAGACGCGCGCTGCGCGGATCATCGTCGGCAATCAGGTGCCAGGGAGCGTTTACCGTATCGGTAGCCTCCAGCATTTTTTCGTAATGCGGCAAAAATTTATCGTAATCTTCGCTTTCATCAATAGCAGGATTCAGGTCACGCCACGCCTTGCCCAGTGTTTTGGCATTCTTGGCGATATTTTTCTTTTGCTGCTCCGGTGACAGATGCAGGAAAAATTTGAGCACGAGATAATTATCATCCGTAAGCATTTTTTCAAAGTTGTTGATATGCTCAAAGGAAACAGCAGGATACTTGGTGTTATCCTCTTTATCCGCCAGCTCGTTGGCGTTTTTCAGATAATACCAGCTACGGTGATAAACGACAATATGTCCCAACGCCGGCAAACGCTTCCAGAAGGCGCCGAAAAACGGCTGCTCCTGCATTACACCGCGCAAACGCACGCTGGAATAAACATTAAAACCGCGGGCATCCATCTGCTGCATCATTTCGTTAATCAGCGCACTGCGGCGTGCACCGCGCCAGCCCTCAAACACGATGATAATCGGTCTTTTGGCGTCGCGCGCCATGCGCTGCGCCTTTCCCAGGCGTTCACCCAGCACTTCCATCTGCCTGTTGTATTCTTCCTTGGACACTTTTTTACTCAAATCCAGCTTTTCCAACATTCTCCAACATCTCCTTACTGTTTGCGAGAATCTTTAAATCAGCGCTCCTCGTAGGGGTTAAGAGCGCGCGGTTTTCCTAATACCTCTGCCATGATAATGCCGTTGACCAGCGCCGCATGCTTCAGCTTGACGCGCTTTTTCGCTGCAGGCTGCGCCTGCGCGTAGCGCGCATTAAACGCTGCCGCAGCAGCGTTCATCTTCGCTTCATCATAGCTGTAATCACCGCGGGGGTCGTAATAAACCTTGCCCCTGTCATGCACGAGGTCTTCGTTTTCGCGGTGAATCCTGCCGGTGTGGTCATGCAGTGCTTCGCCGTCACGGTGAACTCTGCTGCCATCATCACGGCGCACACGCGTTCCGTCATGCACTACGCCTTGGCTGCTTTGACGCTTGCGTGCCTGTGCTTCTTCCGTCGTCTTTTTCAGACGGCGTTCAAACTCGGCGGCAAGGTCCTTAGGCTTAGCCTGCGTTTGCTTCTCTGCCTGCGTCGGCTCCGCCGTTTCCTGCGGCAGCTCCTGCTGTCTGCGGCGGCGGCGGTTGCGACGGTCCAAAAATACGTTGGCCAGCATTACGAGGACAAAAAGCAGGGGGATTAAATTATGGTCAAATAAACCGCCCATAAGCTGCACCTCGCTTATTTACTGCCCTCAGGCTTTTCCTCGCCCTCCGGGCTTACCTCGGCAATCGTACGGCGCATCTGCGTATCTGCCTGAATATTGTTCAGACGGTAGTAATCCATTACACCCAAGCGGCCGTTAGCCAGTGCTTCAGCCATCGCTGTCGGCACCTTAGCCTGTGCTTCCACAACCTTCGCCTGCATTTCCTGTGTATAGGCCTTCATCTCCTGTTCCTTGGCAACAGCCATCGCACGGCGTTCCTCAGCGCGTGCCTGAGCAATGCGCTTGTCTGCCTCCGCCTGGTCGGTCATCAGCGCAGCGCCGATGTTACGGCCTACATCTACGTCCGCAATATCAATGGAAAGAATTTCAAAAGCGGTGCCTGCATCAAGGCCCTTGTCCAAAACTGTTTTGGAAATATAGTCGGGGTTTTCCAGTACCTTGCTGTGGTCGGCGCTGGAGCCTACGTTTGTTACAATGCCTTCGCCGACACGCGCAATAATCGTTGCTTCGCCGGCACCGCCTACTAAGCGGTCAATGTTGGCGCGCACGGTTACGCGTGCCTTTACCTTCAGTTCAATGCCGTCCTTGGCAACAGCGCTTACTACCGGAGTTTCGATAACCTCGGGGTTAACGCTCATCTGCACAGCCTCCAGCACATTACGGCCTGCCAGGTCGATGGCACAGCCACGCTCAAAGCTCAGCTCAATCTGCGCTCTGTGGGCCGCAATCAAAGCATCAATAACGCGGTCAACATTACCGCCTGCCAGATAATGCGCCTCCAGCTGGTTAACATTAACGTCAAGGCCTGCCTTGTTCGCCTTAATCAGCGGCAGCACAATCTGCGACGCGGGCACGCGGCGCAGGCGCATACCGATGAGGTTGAAGATGCCTACATTAACGCCAGCAGCAATTGCGGAAATCCACAATCCCAACGGCACAAAGTTAAGAAAAATTGCTATACCGACAATGGCCAGAACTACTACAAAGCCACCGCCGAAAATCATACTGAATAATACATCCATAATGTCACTCCTTCGTTTGTTCTACAAAAATTTTGCTGCCCTCTACCCGCACAATAATCACGGAAGCAGACTTTTCGATATAATCTCCCTGGCTGCTCACATCAAGACGCTTGCCGTCCACCAGAATCGTGCCTGCAGGACGCAGCGTAGTCAAGGCTGTGCCTCTTTTGCCCACCAGCATGCTCCAGTTTTTGCCGCCGGTGTAGCCCTCGCTGTTTTTTTGACGTGTCCACAGCACAAAGGGATTATACTTGCTTTCCTTGGGCAGATACACGCACAGCAGCGTAATCACCAGCACCAAAAACAGATACACTGCCAACAGCACCAGCGCCGCCCAGGCATTGCCGCCCAAAACGTAAAAGCCGCCGACTGTCAGGCACACCATGCCGCTGACACCGAAAATTCCGAAGCCCGGCACAACAAATTCTATCAGCAGCAGGACAAGGCCCGCCAGCATAAAATAATATTCCAATGGCATGATTGCACCTCCTCAACGCTTGTACAATTATAGTATAGCAGAGTAAAAGCATGAAGTAAATGTGAACGTACCCCTGCCTATAGAGGCGGAAGCTTCCTGCTTCAGCGAGAACAGCACCACTAACTCCGAAGAGTTATGGCGACTTACACTCTCTCCACAGGCGTAGATTCCCGTGCGACCCACGGTACTTTATGAGTTACGCTAGGCAGATATTCGCCTAGCTTCTTCTCTAATATTTATTGCAGCGTTCTTGTCACGGTTATGATGACTGCCACACTTAGGGCAATCCCATTCCCGCACAGATAAGTCTTTGGTGTCATTGTTCTGGTAGCCACAGACATGGCATAGCTGACTGCTTGGATACCATTTGTCTATCTTGATAAGTTGCTTACCCTGCCATGCAAGTTTGTATTCCAGCATACTTGTGAACATGCTCCAGCCATTGTCGGATATGGATTTACCAAAGCTGAACTTGCCACCCTTCTTTCGCTTCGCCATGGCCTTTACGCTAATGTCCTCTATGCCAATCGCATCATAGCGGTCTGCAAGATAACGAGCTTTCTTATGCAGGAAGTCGCGGCGTTGATTAGCAATTTTCTCATGGAGTACAGCCACACGCAGTCTTTGTTTATTCCTATTACGGCTCCCTTTTTGTCTCTTGGAGAGTTTTCTTTGTGCCTTGACCAATCTCTTTTCGGCTTCCCGTAAGAAATTTGGATAATCGGCATTGTCCTCATCGGAAGCAACATACAGCCCGTGCATAGCAAAATCCAATCCAAGAAAATTCTTCGGTATGATGGGAAGTATTTGGTTTTCATACTCCACCAAAATGCTGATATAGTATTTTCCTGACGGTGTTTTACTTATGGTTACAGTCTTTATGGTGCTATTTTCCATCAATGGACGATGCAGACACAGCTTTACCCAGCCTATTTTAGGCAGCTTGACTTTGTTTCCCTCGATTCTTACAGAGCCATGTTGGTTGTTCGTAGAATATGAAGCATGACCTGTTTTCTTCGACTTGAAGCGTGGCTTGCCAAAATGCTTCCTATTGCTCCAAAAGTTGTTATACGCCTTGTTCAGGTTTATTTGGGCATTGGCGAGAGCAAGGCTGTCAACCTCTTTCAGCCAAGGAAATTCTTTCTTGTACTGTGCAGGTGTATTGTTCAGCCTCTCGCCTGTTTCCTTATAGTAATCAAGTCGATCTCCAAGCATCTTGTTATAGATGAATCTGGCACAGCCGAAAGTCTTGGCAAACATAATCTTCTGTTCAATTGTCGGGTAGAGCCTGTATCGGTATGCCTTATTCACTATAATCACCTGCCTTGATTTTCTATGTATTTACGAATTGTCTCAATAGGAGCACCGCCTGTCGTCAGCAAGCAATAGCTTCTTGACCAAAACATTTCTTTCCACAATTTACTCCTAACTTCTGGAAAATCTTTTTTGATTAGCCTAGAACTGGCACTTTTGTAAGCGTTGATGAATTTCGACATCTCTGTATTAGGATGGGCACGAAACATGATATGTACATGGTCTTGATCATGGTTCCATTCTTCCAATGTGATGTTATATGAAGAGCCTATACGAACAAATATGTCTTTTGCATATTGGCTCATCTGGTCGGAAAACACCTTACGACGGTACTTTACTACCAGAACAAGATGGTAATACAGCAAGAACACTGAATGGTTATTATTGTCTAATTTCATAGTATAATCAGCCCTTTCACTTCTATGCCTGATTATATCATAAAGCTATCTACGGAGCAATTGTCCGGCTCAATTACTTACGTAAATTCGCCAGACCCACCTTCATCCCCCACCTTAGATGTGGAGGACTTCTGGCGGATTAGGTTAAAGTTTATGCTGCCAAAAGCAAAGCTGCCTGTAATACTTTAACAAAAGAATTTTTCTGGCGCATTTATTCAAAAAGCAGTATTCTGGAGACGTGCACAGCAAGCACATTTGCTGCTTTACTTATTGCGCCAAAAATTGTATGATAAAGGAAAAGCTTCTTCTACTATAAACAAAGGCGGGACTTGATGATGAAAAAATTACTTATTTTACTGACGCTGATTTTTGCGCTTGCCTGCACTTGCACAGCCTTCGCTGGCGCAGGCACCGATAAAAACGCTAACATGGAAAAAATAACCAGCACCAGCGCTGGCGATTTATATCTTGATAAGGATAATTTGCAGGCATTGCGCCAGGGCGACAAGCTTTTTTTGCTGTTGTCTGCCGAGCTGCGCTACAATAAGGAAATGCTGCCTAAGCTGCAGGCCACCAAGCCGGAGCTGAAAACAGCAATCAGCATGACGCAGATTTATTTGTATAATAACGATGGCACTCAGTATGCGCTGCTCAAAAGCCTGTACACCGATAAGGACGATAATGTTGTTTACACTATAGAAGGCTCGCCCAAGCTGCAGCCTGTCAAAAGCAAGCTGCAGATGCTGCTGTACGAAAGAGCGTTGACAGCGATGGAAAACCAAAAGCGCATTGCCGATATGCTCAGACGCAAAGCGTAACAAAAAGACCTTGATGTCAGTTTTTACTGACGCCAAGGTCTTAAATTTTTTAATGAAGCTCTTTATAAGCAAACATTTTATTGTTTTAGTTGAAATTTTATGATAAAATGTTTTTGACAACCGGTTCACGGGGTGGTGTTGCCTTCATTCTATACGAATGGAGGTGATGTCTATGGTATATTTCAGCTTTCAGGATTTAATGTCCTTTGGAGTTTTTATCGTAGCATTACTTACGTTCATTTTTAAGAACAAATAGTAAAAAAGTTACGGACATAGAAAAACCGCCCCACGACTTTCCCGAGTAAGGAGCGGATTTTTCTTAACCCTATCGGCAACCCACCTCTGTGGGCGGTTGTCTTTTCTATATCTAATATACCACACAATTCACAGCTTTGCAAGTTTTGAATTTGTGCGCAACAATAAGAAAACCACTCCTACACTTTGCGGGTTAAGAAGTGGCTTTCTAAAAACTTTTTTACTCAGGCAACCCACCTTTGCAGGTGGTTGTCATCCTCTATGACTAATATACCACAGATTATATGGCTTAGCAAGTTTTAAGGCTGGAATTTGAGCAAACGCTCAAACCCCAGCCTTTTTTGTTCATAAGGTCAGTATTATGATTCCAGCCTCATGAACTGCCAAGCAAGCAGTTATGGGGCATTGCTTGGCGGAGTATGATGATTTATAGGAAAACCAGTTGTTATCCTGCTATGACTGCACCTGCTGCCTGCTTATCAGCCAAAATGCTTAGCCTGGGTTGCATCAGCTGCTGCCTTAGCATTATCTGCGCTCACCTGTGCCTGACGCGCCAGTTTGGCTGCATATTCAGCACGCTCCTGCGCTTCTTTGGCAAGTTTTGCTGCTGCCTGATATTTTTCGGCTGCTGCCAGCTCCTTCTTAGCCTGAGCCTCGCGCTGCTCTTCTAAAAGCTTTTGCGGGGATTTGTGGCCGAAGCGCCAGGTTGCACCGATACCGCCCATGGTTTCGCCGCCGGCAGTAGACAGGCTGACATTAATCATGAAGTTCTTGTTCGGATAGTGGAAGAAGCCCATTGCCACGCCGGTTTCGCCCTTGTATTGACCGAGGCCGATGCTGAATTCACTCGGAGCCTGCGGGTCGTAGCCAATGCTCTTCAGGGAAGCGATAGCTGCTGCCATTGCGCCTACCTTATTTACACGGTCGCTGACGTCGTTAATGCGGCCGTCAAGACGGGTAACCTCTTCGCTGATGCGGTTATCCAGACGTTCAACCTCACCGCGGCGGATTGCAGCTTCAGCATTGATGCCGCCTACTGCAGTTTCGTTGTTCTTGTACACTTCGTTATCGCGGATTTCCTGGTCAAGGTCGTCAATCTGACCAAGGTCGGACAGGTTGATGCGGTCTTTATCGTTCGTTGCGGAACCGATGGAAACGTCGCTGCTGTCGATGCGTGTTACGTTGCCTGCATTAGCGCTGTCCGTATAGGTCAGGCCAGTGCCGCTTTGCTCCAGCTTGCTGCTTCCGTTGGCATCAGTAACTTCGTTGGTAAGCAGGCCAGTTGCACCGTCTAATTTTTGCGCTACCTTAATTTCGCCATTCGTTACCACGCCGCCGATGCTGGTCAAACCCTGGTTGAATTCGGATTTATGCGTATCGTCTTGCTTAACAGTGTTGCTGTTGCCTGCAGCGGTAACCTTGTTTTCTGTAGTAGTCGTGCCATTAGTTACCTTGGTATTTACGCCATCCAGCGTAGTTTCAAAGCTGGTTTTTTGGCCATTAGCAGTACCATCATTGATATCGCTCTTAATTGTGCCATTGCCACCGAAAGCGATGGAACCGCCATTGCCGTCAGCATTGCCCTGACCGGTAATTACTAATTGGTCAGTGGTAATCTTGCCGGTGGTAATTTCGTTACCGTTTATAATGGTATTGGTTGCACCATTGTCTACGAACGCAGTCTTATGAGCAGAGTTTTCGAATACAGTGCCCTTATCAGTAGTGGTTACAGTCTGTGTACCGCCAGTAATAGTAGCAGTGCCACCATTATCGGCAGCAGCTACGAAGGAAGCTTTTTCGCCAGCAGCAACAGTTGCTTTATTCGCTTCAACAGTAACCTTAGATTCAACGCCACCAGTTGCAGCAGTGTTATCAAACTTCATGCTTGCGCCAGCATTATCAGTCTGCAAAGTAGTATTGCCAACGGTATTAGTGAAAGCACCTTTGTCTGCACCAGAACCGCCAGTAACCTTGAAGTTACCACCTGCTGCGGAGAAGTTACCTTGCTTATCCATGGACAGATTGCTACCATGCGGATTACCATTGCTATCCAGAATATCTTCGCCGAGGTTAATACGTTCAACATTCAGCGTATCAGTACTAATCGTACCACCGTTGATAGTGGTGACCTTGCCACCCTTTTCGCCAGCATCACCAGTGAAGGTTGCTTTCCCGGCAGACATTGTAGTCTGGTTGTTAGGATCTTTGTAAAGAGTCAGGTTTTCGCCATCAAGCTTGCCAGCAGTTCCATCGATCTTTTCCGAACGAATTGCACTACCATTAATTTGAGTAGTCGAATTATCCTGACCAGTGAAGGTGCCAATGCCGGAAGCAGTATCGAAATCAAAAGCAGATTTTTGACCGGACTTGTTACCTTTAATATGCAAGCCTTTATAATCGTGAGTCAATTCAGAGCTTGTATTGTCAGCAATATCCGTTGCTTTCGCCCAAATGTTACCACCATTAATAGAGCTTAAATTATCAGCATCTTTAGTAAAGGTAGTTTTACCATCTTTAGCTACATTAAATGCACCATTAGCTGCCTTCAATGCACCATCCTTATCAACTGCAAACTTTCCGCCAGCTGCTTTCAGGGAACCATCTTTATTAACTTCAACAGTAGTATCACCGGAAGCACCTAAGATAAGCTTGTTAGCTTTAAGAGTATCAGTTGTAACGGCATCGCCATCAATAGTAGTTTGCTTGCCGGCAGTACCAAAGGTAGCCTTACCGGTAACATCCAAAGTACCATTAACAGTTGCTTTTTCAGTGGTTAAGCCACTGGTTGCTTCTAATTTGTTATTTGCATCGACAATTAAGGAGCCCTCTTTAAAGGAAGAGGTGCCGGCAACAAAGCCTTTGTCAGCCTGAGCAGTTACTTTACCTTGGTTAAAGGTAACACCATTAACCTGGAAATCATTAGTGCCAGTATTTAATCCTGTACCAGTTAAGGCCATGTCACCAATCTTTAATTTATTAGTGGTAATGCCTTCAGTACCGTCTAATTTCGTAACGCCAACAGTTAAAGTTGTTGCATCGATAACAGCTCCGCCAATGTGGCCGCCTTTAGCAGTAATACCATTGTTATTCAGGTAGTTATCTTCATCAACCTTAAAGGTACTAGCTTCTATGCTCTTGACACCAGTTACCTCACCGGCTGCGCTAATTGTAACATTACCAATTTGACCTTCTTTTGCAGTAATCTTGCCATTCTCTAACTTAGCGCCTACTCCGTCATAAATAGTTTGTCCTTGAACAGTGCCTGTTGCTGTTACATTGCCACCATTAATTTCTACTCCGCCAATAGTTGCAGAAGTAGCATCAATTACCCTGTTCGCCTTGATGGTCTGATTAATATTAGCAAGCTTCTCAGCAGTCAGCTTATTATCTTCGGCAGTGCCAAGCTGCAATGTGCCTTCAGTAATTTTAGTATTAGTCCCAACAGTCAGTTCATTTTTAACCTTCAGGTTTTCCAGATCAATAGTTCCATTAATGGTCATACCTTCAGCAGTAATTTGACCGTTGTGAAGGGTAACTCCACCAATTTTACTTGCCTGAGTAGCGTCAGTTTCAATTCTGCCGGTTGCAACCTGATCGCCCTTAATAACAGTCTTCGAACCTACCGCAATGCCGAAGGTTGCTGTTTTATCCACCTGCAGCTCATCTTTCAAGGTAGTTTTGCCGGTTACACCAAGAGTGCCGCCAACAGTTGTATTGCCATTTGCATCAACAATAAATTCATTGCCAGTAGAACCAATATTCAAAGATTCACCTTTGATCTTCTTTGTTACGGTCAAATCGCCGCCTACAGTTGTGTCACCAGTTACATCCAGCTTGCCTTTCAATGTGGTGTCACCAGTTACGTCCAGCTTGCCTTTCAATGTAGTGTCACCAGTTACGTCCAGCTTGCCTTTCAATGTAGTGTCACCAATTACGCCAAGGTTGCCACCAACAGTTGCATCGCCATCTACAGTAAGCTTACCACTAGCAGTAATATCCTTACCCTTGATATCGCCGGTTGTCGTTACATTGCCATTATCGTCAACGCCAAATGCACCATTAGCACCTTTAATTTTGCCATTAATACCATCAATAGCTGCTTTTGCTTCAGTGTAATCATCACCGCCAGCATAGAAACCATCGGTATCATAAGCACTAGAGGAAGTACCGATGATGATTTTTCCGTCATTGCTAAATTTTATTTGTTTTGCTTGATCACCTTTATTAAGATAAATTCCGTCAGACTCAAATTTCAAGTTATCATTAATGCTTACTACATTAGTAACTTTACCCTGGTTAAACGTTACGCCACCAACCTCAGAGCCATCAGCAACTTTGATTTTAGTTTCACCGTCAATCATGCCGTGAAGATTTACTATGCTTTCACGAGTCAGTGTTGCTTGCGCAGAAGTGCCACCAGCAAATTCTTCTTCAAGAACTATGCTTTTTGCTCTTACTTCGCCGTTAGCCAGCCTTACGTCGCCAGCATGAGTAATACCATCTATATAAGTAGCATTATCAGACGTAACCTTATTATCTTTCTTGAATTCGATTTTTTGCGTGTTATACTTCAAAGTATCTACGGCCTTATCATTTTTTACCTGGTAAGCTGAAAAATCAGATGCATTTACTTTGGTATCAATCTTAGCATCAAGTGTACTAACTTGCTCAGTAATCTTAGTATTCAGGTTAGTATTATAAGCTTCTACTTTACTATCTAAATTAGTTACCTGACCATTGACAGCCTGAATAGCATTACTATTATCTCCAACATTTTTGACCAGACTCTCGATAGTACCACTGGTAGCATCAGAGCCTACCTTCGCCATGGAAATATCAACACCCTCAATTGCTGTTTTAATATCATCGCCAGTCAGAGTAACCGTCCCGCTAAACTTGCCGTTCGTAAGGCTACCGTCGGTAATAGTTCCATCAGCAATAGCTGTGCCGCCAACTGTACCGTTAATGGTACCGATAACGCTTCCTGCTGTAATCGCACCATTGGTCAAACTCAGCGTCACATCCGCAGCATACACCGGTTCAAGACCAATGCCCCCCCCCGCGAGAATTGCGCACGTTACGGCAAGGGCCAACGCCTTGACATTACTCTTTTTCCTAGTCATAATCATCATCCTCCTTAAAGTATAAAACAAACCCATGCGTGCGCCTTATGCAACTATCACCATCCGACGCATTCCGCACAACTCTTATCATGCTCATTATCTCATAAAATTCAGTGAATTCAACGTCTTGTATCGTAAAGCGCAAATTCTCATCGTAAAACGCATTTTGCCAACTTTACTTGATTATTTTTTGTTCAAAACTGTAACAAATAAAACAATAGTTAAAGCATTTCCCACTAAAAACTAATCACTATCCACTACACACTAACCACTAATCACTAAAAAAACCTCCGCAACGGCCTTCATGACCGTAACGGAGGTTCCATTTTTTTATAACAAAGTATCCTTAATCCTGCAGCAACGCCCACTGCATATAGGCGTTGCGCACAGCTGCGCTGTCGCGCACCCTGATGGGTGCCTTAAAGCCATTGCCCAGCAAAAAATAATTGCTGTAGACACCCTCTACATAATGCATGTTAATCAGCACGCTGCGATAGGTAAGCAGAAAATAATCCTGCGTCAGCTTTTCCCGCACCTTGTTGATGGAGCTGTACACCTTATAGGTGCGTTGTGCTGTGTGAATATAGCAGTATTTATCCTGCACCTCTACAACGATAATGTCCTTAGGCTTTAGCTTTACCCTCTCCACCGCAGTATCAAAAGTAACATACTCTTCCTTGTCAAAAACACCGCAGCGCTGCAGCGCCTGCTCCAGCCTTTCCGGCTGCAAAGGCTTCAGCAAATAGTACGCCGCATCCAGCTCATAGCTTTCAATGGCAAAGTCATTACTCGAAGTAAGAAAGACCAGCTTAAAGTTAAGCCTGTGCTGGCGCAAACGCCGCACAAACTCCACGCCATTACCAGGCTTCAAATAGATATCCATAAAGACAATGTCAGCGCTATTTAAACACAAGTATTCACAGCACTGCTCCCCTTCAGTAAATGTACGTATATCCAAAAGCAGCTGATACTTCCTGCCTATTTCCTGCAGTTGCTGTTTAAGCTCTTCCAGCTCGCTTACATCATCATCACAAGCCACAATACGCATAATATCACTCTTTTCCTATAATAACATGCTCTTCTTTGCTTATGCTCAGCCTTCCGCCAGCACCTGCCGCAAAAGCTCCAGAGCGCTCGCTTCGCTCGCTTTGTTCGTGCCCAGCTCACCGCGGAAGGCACGCGCCAGGATGGATTTCTTCATCAGGTCGATGCTTACCAAGGCCTGCTCCGCTGCCTGCTGTGCTGCGCGCTCGCGTGCCAGCAGCTCGTCGATGAGGCGCACGATTTCGTGCTGTTCGGGGAGAGATGGGAGAGAAATAGGTAATTGAGAATATCCGCCAACGTTAAAGTGAGCTAATGCCATACCTCTTTTATTGTTAGAGATAAGCGTTTTGCACGCAGGAGAATTTGTATAAGCACACAAAAATTCAGAAGTTACTTTCTTTGAATCAGGTACTGCAATCAATATATCTATCGCATTAAACCCGTCATACTTTTCAGTAACAACACATGCTGTACCAGGATTTCCTGAACGAACTATCAATACATCACCTGTATGAACTTCGCTTCTCTTATTAGTATCTTGACCATTTTTATTAAGGTAAACCCAATCTTTATCTTCTATATAAGATTCTCTAACATTTGCAGACCTAAACGCCGCCACACCATTTTTTTGATCCGTATAATACTGTGAAGGTTTGATTACTATTCCTACTTTTATATCATTGCAAATATCTTTGACAAATTTTTCTTCCCAACTTTCATCGCTCACGCCGTTTTCCCGACGCCACGGCTTTGTCAGCTCGCCCGTAAACGCCTTGTGCAGAATTGCTGCCTTACGCACGGCAAAGCTGTCGGCAACCTCCTGCAGTCGCTCCTTTGCTTCATCGAGCTTGGCGAAAAGCTCTTCGATATGCTCGACAATTCGTTGCTGTTCGGAGAGTGGAGGGAGAGGGAAAGTCATATTTGTAATATACTCAGAACGTATATTGTTGATATTAACTCCACTAGCCAATTCTCTTATACTCTGCCTATATAAGAAACTTTGAAAAAATAAATCAACAAAACTTTTGTTACATCCGTTCTTTGGCCTTGCTAAAGTCAAAAAAGCACCAAATGCAACATCATTATAATCATAAAATGCTAAGCCCGCTCTTCCTATAACTTTTACACTACCAGTCGAAGAAACTATAATTATATCATTTTTTCGTATCAACTGAGCTTCTGAAACTAAAGATTTGTCAACATATACATTATCAGCGTTTAAATCTAAACCACCCTCTATTATGTTTCCTCCTCTTAAAATCAAGCAATCATTCTCCATTTTTTCATTGTGAACATCATGCTTTTTATAGGAAACTCCACGTAATAAATCTATGAAATTCCCAAGCCTAACCCACACCCAATTCTCCGGCACCTCATAAGGCTGTTCCTCCGCAGGCACCAGCGCCTGCTGCAAGCGTTCTTCTATTGTCAATGCTGTCTTTTTCTTTGGCATTGCCAGCTCTCCTTTATAAGCAAACGTGTTATTGCTTTAATGTATAATTTATGATAAAATGTTTTTGACAACCGTGTTGTAGGATGGTGTTGCCTTAATTCCTCAGGAATCGAGGTGATGCTTATGAAGAACTATTCCTTCCAAGACTTAATGCTCTTCGGAATGTTCATTCTGGCATTACTTACATTTATTTTTCAATATTGTAAATAACCCAGACATAAGAAAACCACTCCTACACTTTGCGGGTAAAGAAGTGGCTTTCTAAAACTTTGTTACTCAGGCAACCCACCTTGTGGGCGGTTGTCTTTTTCTATGTCTAATATACCACACAATTCATAGCTTTGCAAGTTTTGGATTTGTGCAGGATGCAGGAAAGCCTCTCCTCGGGGGGAGCTGGCGCCCGCAGGGCGACTGAGAGGGGTCTGCTGTCTTTATGCTTTCTTATAGTGAACCCCTCTCCGTCATCGCTAGGCGATGCCACCCGCCCCAGGGCGCCTTCTCTTGCCCTACGGGCAATTCACCTTGTCTCCCCAAGGAGAGGCTCTTCTCTTTCTTCCTTCATCCTTCAATCTCTACTTTTATCTTTGCAAGCTCCTCAGCTCCTGCGCCACACTCTGCAGCAAATCCCCGGCCTCCGCCAGCTTTTCCGCAGCCTCTGCCGCGCTTTCCGCCGGGTCCGGCAAATCCTCGTAATCCAGCACGCTGTCATCCTTAATCAGGCCAAGGTCCAGACTGTTGCCCTTCTGCGCAATTTCCTCACGCGTAAAGCACTGCCAGCGCTCGTCTGCCACCTTGCTTCTGTCCTCCGCGCCGTAGGCCGCCTCAAAACCGGCAAAGTCGCTCGCCTTCAGCGGGTTCATCTTGCCGAAGGACGGCATGTTGGTGCGCAAATCATAAAACCACACGGCCTTGGTGCTGTCCTTATCCGTTTTTTCGCGCGTAAAGAAGAGTACATTGGTCTTGACACCCTGCGCGTAAAAAATACCCGTCGGCAAGCGCAGAATAGTGTGCAGATTGCACTTATCCATCAAGTCGACACGAATCCTTTCGCCGTCACCGTCGGCAAAAAGCACATTGTCCGGCAGTACCACGGCAGCGCGCGCCTTGCCGTCAGCCTTCAGGCTGCGGTAAATGTGCTGCAGGAAGTTCAGCTGCTTGTTGCTCGTGGGATAAGTAAAGTCGTCACGCGTTGCACGCTCGCCGCCTTTTTTCGTACCGAAGGGCGGGTTTGTCAGCACCACGTCATAGCCCTGCATCTCCTTGCCCACGTTGGAAAGCGTATCACCCAAAATAATTTTGCTCTGGATGTCATGCAGCATGGCGTTCATCAGCGCCAAGCGGTGCGTATCATGCACCAGCTCGCAGCCGGTGAAGGCCTGCGTATATTCAAACTCCGCCGTTTCCTCATCCAAATCAAAGAAATCGTTCGTCTGCTCACGCACAAAATTGCTTGCCGCAATCATAAAGCCAAAGGTACCGCAAGCAGGATCGTTGCAGCGCTCGCCGGCCTTGGGAGCCGCAAGGCGCGTCATTACGTCAATCAGCACACGCGGCGTAAAATACTGCCCTGCGCCGCTCTTCTTTTCGTTAGCGTTTTTCTCCAGCAGTCCCTCGTAAAGATTACCCAGGCCCTCCTCCTTCGCGCTGAACCAGTCCAGCTCGTCAATCGTCCTGATAATCTTTTCCAGGTTCTTCGGCTCGTCGATGTTCGTCGCCGCGCCCTTGTAAATCTCCTGAATGCGTCCCGTGCACCGCTCGCCCAGGTAATCAAGCAGCTCTTTGTAAAAGCTCTTCAGCTCCAATCCCTTGCGCGCCAGCAAATCATCCCAGCGATAGCCCTCCGGGATATTTTCCTCGCTGCCTGTTTCCTTGGCCATTTTCAAAAATAAAATATATGTCAGCTCCGTAACGTACTGATGATAAGTAATGCCGTCATCTCGCAGCACATTACACAAATTCCAGAGCTTTGCTACAATCTCCTGTGTATTCACGCAGTTTTGCCTCCATCTTCATATAAATAACCGTTGAATTCGCTCACGATATTATCCAAATCGTTGGCGAATATTTTTTGTGCCCGCGCATAACCGCCCAAGCGCTGCAATCGTTTGTCCTCCTTAAAAGCCTCCACGCTCAAAATATCCTGCTGCTGCATATAGCTGCGGATAATATCCAGCCACTTCTGCTGGGCAGGCGTAAATTTGTGGTTTTTGTTCAGCTTGTCAAAGGCACGGCTCAGCTGCGAGTTTTTGCTCACCAGCTCCGTTCCCAGCATATAGCGCCTGATAAGGCTGATAATGCCTGCCACCATCGTGCTGTTCGTGTATTCCGAATAGGCATCGTTCAGCTGCAGCGCCGTAAAGCCGTTGGCATCGAGCGTCAGCAGCAGCTCCTTCAGCTGCGCCTTCGTCAAATCCTTCGGACGAGTGCAAATGATATGCAGGGCAGCAATTTCGTTGGCGTGGCTCTTTAAATACGCCGCAAAATCGTTCAGATAATCTCCGGGCTTGGTCTTGTGCGCACCGTAGCCGCGCGTATGGCCTGTAAGCTCATCCTTGCCGTCGTAAATCATCCCGCCCATATTGCCGCCGGCCCGGTATTTTTCCAGCTGCTCCAGCGCCTCTTTATGCTGCAGCAAAAGCTCCTTAGCCTTGGCGGCATCCGCCTGCTGCAGCTCGCCGGCAAAGGCTGCCACATCCTTGCCCGTCGCCAGCACAAACTCCTTCTTCGTCTGCTCGTCCAGCTTGTTCACCTTGCGGCGCAGCTTTAAGGCCACCTGCTTGGCAATATCGGTAATCGCCTCCGCTGCCTCCGCTTCATCAAGCTGCTTCAGCAAATCCTGCACGGAAATCTGCGGATTGGCAACGGCAGGCATCGTCACCACCGGCTGCAGGCTGTTATATACGCCCACCGGGTCATAAATCTCAAAATGATCCTTGCCGATTTTATCGCAGCGGCGCGTCGCACGTCCCAGCATCTGCTCGAACAGGATACGCGATTTCACGCAGCGCATAAACACCAGCGTCGTAATCTCCGGCACGTCGATGCCGGTAGTCAGCAAATCCACCGTTACGACAATGCTGGGGAAGCGTTCGTTCTTGAAGCGCTTGATTTTCTCCTGAATCTTTTTCTGGTCACCGTTGGCCACGCTGCCGGTAATCTTCATAATCGCGTCGCTGTCCAGATTATCCTTGGCATAAAGCTCCTGCAGTATGCTCACAATCATATCGGCATGCGTATCGGTAGCAGCGTAAATCAGCGTTTTGCCGTATGTTTCCGGCGCATCGGGATAAAGATTTTTGGCAATCTCCGCCAGCACGGCCCTGTTGAATTCCGGCACGATAACCTTGCGGTTGAACTGGTCGACGTCAAAATCGACATCATCGTCCAAATAAGCCGTATCAAGCTCGCCTGTTTGCTTGTTAATATATTTAACAGTATCGCCCTTTTTGAGCTGAATTCCCTGCTCGCTGAGCTTCGTTGTCAGCTGATGCGGTGCGTCATGGTCAATCAGATAACCATCCAGCACAGCCTCGCGATAGGTGTAGGTATAAACAGGCTCGCCGAAAATTTCCGTCGTCTGCAGGGCAGGCGTTGCGGTGAGCGCAATTTTTACCGCGTTAAAATAATCCAGCACATAGCGATACTTGCTCTGGTAATCGCGCTGGTCGCGATAAAGCTGCTCCGCCTCTGCCATTTCCTTATCCAGAATATAACCGCGGTGCGCCTCGTCGATAATAATCAAATCATAATCGCTGACTGCGGGAATACGCTCCTCACTTTCGGCGTACATAATGCGCTTCATCATGCCCTGTACGGTAGCAACGTGCACGGCGGTTTCCGCATCAATCAGCTTATCGGTAAGCTCCTTGATATTGTAAATCTGGTCCAGCGTCTGCAGGCTTTCCAGCTTCACCTCTTTAAAAACATCCTGCGCCTGCACGCCCAAAGCATTGCGGTCAACAAGGAATAAAATACGCTTAAAGCGCTTCGCCTTCAAAAAGCGGTAAATCATGCCCAAAACCGTGCGTGTTTTGCCGGTGCCTGTGGCCATCGCCAGCAGCGCCGTCCGCTTGCCGCAGCGCACTGCATTATCCACCGCCTGCACAGCCTTCAGCTGATAATCGCGCAGATGCAGGCCGTTTTCATCCTGCAGAAAATCATACGGCAAAGCATCTAAGGCAGCGTTGCCCTCCGCAGTATTTTCCTGCAGCATTTCTTTTAAACCTAAGGGAGAAGGCCAGCCTGCCATAGCACGCGGCATATTGCCGCTTTGACGCAAATCCGCAAACCAGATACCGGATTTTACCTGCAGCTGCTGCACATACGGCCTGCCGTTGGCAGCAAAAACAAAGGGCACCTTGAAATCCTGCCACTGACCGAGCAAATATTCCGCGTCGCATTTTCTCACAGCGCGCGCGTAATCCTTGCATTGGTAGCTGATGACGCTGGAAATATCCGTGTCCCACTTTTTCGCTTCGATAAAGCCCACAAGCTCCGTACCGATAAAGAGCGCATAATCCGCGTAGCCCTTCTCCTCATTGCCCGGAACCTTGTCCGTAGGCCATTCGGCAATCGCCAGATTGCGTCCCTTCACAGGACGGCAGCCCTTGCTGTAACGCAAAACAGTAGTGTCGGCCTCCCAGCCAACCTGACGCAGCTGCTCGTCAATCAGGCAGCGTGTTTCCGCTTCCGTCTTCGGTCGTCTGTTGGCAGCCTGCAGATTCGCCTGACTGCGTTCCTTGTGCGGAACAGGCACAGCCTGCTGCGCCTTCTCGTTATCCTGCTTGCGCAGGCGCGCTTCCTCGGCCTTATCCTTGGCCGTTTCAACAAAGGCTGCCTCTGCCTGCTCCGCAGGCAAATGATATTCCTGATGCTGATAGCTGTAATCGCCATACACCTGCATAAACCATTCGCAAAGACTGTACGCCTGCGACAGCAGCAGCTTGGCCTTCTGCAGCGAATCCGTACCCTCATGGCGCGCTTCGTTGCCGCCCAAGCGCAGGCGGTGCATAATGCGTGCCAAATCCTCGGTGATATACTCTTCGTTTTCCAGCAGGCGGATTTTGTTTACCAGCGTATCCTTCATCTGATAAGGCATTGCTATATTGTCAAAGTCAAACATTTTATTAACGATATCTTCGCACAGCAGGCCCAGCTTAAAAAGGCAGGAGTTGGAATCGCTGTACAGATAGCGCTCCGCGAACTCGCCTGTTTTTTCCAGACCGGGAAATTGTGTGCGTAAAAAGCTGAAGCCAGATGCCATAAAAACGGCCTCCTTTGAGCTGTAAAATGATAATAATATATTTATATTCGCTTTGAAACAAAATTTACCTGCTGAATATGTTTTCGCAAAAGGCAATATCGCTGTAATAAAAAAAGCTGCCTGCCCTCCTGCATAAGGAAAGCAAGCAGCCATTAGCTCAGCAAACCGCTGTAAAGTAAAATAACCGCGCCAAGATTTCTCTTAGCACGGTTATCAGTTGTTATTTGAGCAATTCACGAACCATAACGTTAATACGTTTGCCATCTGCACGGCCTTTGGTTTTTGCCATAACTGCCGGCATTACCTTGCCCATATCTTTAGGACTTGTAGCACCAACAGCAGCAATAACTTCTGCCACGATAGCCTTCAGCTCGTCATCGCTGAGAGCTTCCGGAAGATATTTTCTCAGTATAGCAATTTCTTCCTTAGCTTGGGCAACCAATTCGTCACGACCTGCTTTTTGGAATTCCTCAACAGAATCCTGACGCATTTTGACCTCTTTCATCAAGACAGCCAGAACCTCATCATCTGTAAGTTCCTTTTTGTCATTGATTTCAACATTTTTAATATTAGCACGCACCATGCGGATAACAGATAAACGCAACTTGCCTGCTTCTCTGTCCTTCATGGCCTGCTTCATATCAGCAGTCAATTGGTCTTTTATAGACATACAGCCCGCCTCCAATTATCTGGTTTTACGTTTTCTGGCTGCTTCGGATTTTTTCTTACGTGCAACGCTCGGCTTTTCATAGTGCTCGCGTTTTCTTACCTCAGAAAGAATGCCTGCCTTTTGGGTTGCTCTTTTAAATCTGCGCAGTGCGCTGTCTAAAGTTTCATTCTTGCCAACTTTAATTTCTGCCATCTGTTCTCCCTCCCTCCACACACTTAGGGAAGTGTATATGCAAATTAAGTTTTCAGCTGTTGCCAGCTAAAAACACTTACTGATTAATTATACAAGAAAAGACAAGCATTGTCAAGGTTTAGCACGGGGGCCAACCCAAAGCTTTGCCGCCAATTACGTGAATGTGTAAATGTTTTACTGTCTGACCGCCTTCATCGCCGGTGTTGATAACAACGCGGAAGCCTTTTTCGGCAATTCCGGTCTTTTCAGCGATCATTTTAACCTTGCCCAGCATGTATGCAACCAGCTCGGGGTCCGCAGTAGTGATGTTAGCTGTGTGGTCCTTAGGCATCAGCAGCACATGAACCGGAGCAGCCGGAGCAACGTCATTGATAGCAATCATTTTATCATCTTCGTACACTTTGGTAGAAGGGATATCGCCCTTAATGATTTTGCAAAAAATACAATCCTCAGCCATTTCATGTCCCTCCTCTCATTTATCGTATCTAGTTATATTCTGTATTTATTTCTTTTATCCTGCTAAAGAAATAATTTTTTCACAAATTAATTCAATTCGCCCAGCAAAAAATCCTCTTTGATGCCAGTAATTTTTACCTTGGCAATGGTATTCGCCAGCTCCGCAGTTCCCGGAACGACAACACGCAGATAAGGTCCGCACAGGCCCTCCATATGCTCATCGTCCACCGGCTGCTCGAACAGTACCTCTTCCACCTTGCCGACAGTGCTCTGCAGCATTTGCTGATGCAGCTCCTCGTCCACCTTCGCCAAACGCGCCGCACGCTCGCTCTTCACTGCCTCGTCCACCTGCTCCTTCATTTCGGCAGCAGGCGTGCCCTTGCGCTTAGAATAAGGGAAGATATGCATTTTGGCAAAGCCGCATTTCTTGGCAAATTCCAAAGTAGTCGCAAAGTCCTCCTCGGTTTCGCCGGGGAAGCCCACGATAACGTCCGTAGTAATTGCCACATCAGGCACCTGCGCACGGATTTCGTTCACCAGCTCCGTAAAGCGCTTTGTGTCATAAGGACGATGCATAGCGCGCAAAATCTTGTCGCAGCCGCTTTGCAGCGGCAGATGCAGGTGACGCTGCAGGCGCGGTTCCTCTGCCATCAGCTGCAGCAAGCGCGGCTCCACCTCCACGGATTCCAGCGAACCGAGGCGCACACGCTGCACGCCCTCAACGCTCAGCACTGCCTTTACCGCATCATACAAAGTAACGTGCTTGCCTTCCTTCGCCAGCTCCTTGCCATAGCAGCCAAGGTGAATGCCGATGAGCACAACCTCCTTGTAGCCTGCGGCAACCAGCTTGCCAACCTCCTCGCGGATGCTTTCCAGGCTGCGGCTGCGCAGCGGACCGCGGGCAAAGGGAATAATGCAGTAGGTGCAGTATTGGTTGCAGCCCTCCTGAATTTTGAGGAAGGCGCGGGTTTTATCGGTTTCCGTGCCAACGCCCAGCTCTTCGAACTTAGTGTCCACAGTCATCTGCTGCACATTATCCAGAATCTCCGTGCGCTTGTGCTCCAGCGCCTCCTCAACCAGCTCCACAATGCGGCCGCGCTCCTGATTGCCGATGATTACATCAACACCTTCGATAGCACGCACCTCCTCCGGCGCAGTCTGCGGATAGCAGCCGGTAACAACCACCAAGGACAGCGGATTGTGACGCACAGCGCGGTTGATAATCTGACGCGATTTGCGCTGACCGGTATTGGTAACAACGCAGGTATTAACTAAATAAACGTCTGCCGGTTCACCGAAAGGCACAACCTCATAGCCTGACGCACGGAAAATCCCCTCCATGCTGGCAGTATCAGCCTGGTTGACCTTACAGCCCAGCGTATAAAATGCAATTTTTCTCATCTATGTTTAATCTCCTAAATCTCCGGTTTCATAAAAAATCGCTGAAATAGCAACAAGTCCTGCCGTTTCCGCACGCAGAATACGTCTGCCCAGCGACACAGGCACAGCGCCTACTGCGCGTGCCGAATCCAGCTCCGCTTCGCTGATGCCGCCCTCAGGACCGATAATCAGCAGCAGATCTGTCAGTGCGCCATTCGCCTGTGCCTCCTTCAGCGCCGCCTTCAGGCTCTTTTTATCCTCGCACTCGTAAGCGATAATCTTCGTAGCGCAGTCATTCGCCGCCAGCATCTGTGCCATCGTCTGCACAGGCTGCACCTCGGGAATAATATCACGCTTGCTCTGCTTGGCAGCGGACTCGGCAATCTTCTGCCAGCGCTCCACCTTTTTGGCAGCCTTAGCACCGTCAAGGCGTACTACGGAATGCTCCATAGCCACAGGTACCACGCTGTAAGCGCCCATCTCCACAGCCTTCTGGATGATGAACTCCATCTTCTCGCCCTTCGCCAGGCCCTGCGCCAAAATCAGGCGCACCGCCGGCTCATGGCTTTCTGCCAGCTTCTCCAGGCAATGCACAGTCACGCACTCGCTGTCAATCGCAGTAATCTCCGCCAGCGCACTCACGCCGTCGTCACTCACAAGCTGCAGCTGCGCACCCGGCTGCATGCGCAGCACCTTACTGATATGACGCGCATCAACGCCCTCAATAGTCATTGTTTCGTTATATAATTGCGGTACAAAAAAACGATGCATATAGGTTTCCTTTCTGTAAAAATTGATACCCCTCTCCGCCTCGACAAGCTCGGCACCTCTCCCCAAGGAGAGGCAAAAAAAGAATCACAAAGGACAAGAGAGGCTCCCCTCGGGGGGAGCTGTCGCCCAAAGGGCGACTGAGAGGGGACTGCTTAAAGCCCTAACAAGCAATTAATATATCGCAGTGAAAACATAAAAAATTTAGGGAATGAGTGTCTGGAACCATAGAAGTGTCGCAACTGTTTGAGCGATAAGCTGACTACTGTAGCAAAATCTCTTAGCATAGCGCGAGTTTTGCGGCACTTCGTCCTGGTTCCACACGAAATTACCGTCCGCAAATCGCTTCTTCATATTTAGCATCAAATATATAACTCAGCAAGCGATTTGCGGGAAAATTTTTCGTTGCAACGCGATATATCAATTGCGACGCCCTCGCTTCCCCCTATCCGCCTCGACAAGCTCGGCACCTCTCCCCTAGGAGAGGCTCTCTTCTATCGCACACGACATAAAACTTCTTACTTCTTCTTCATCTGCATAACAACCCAGCCACCGCGATGGTCAACCGCGTCAACATAAAGGCCCTGCGCCTGCGCCGCAGCCTCCACATCCGGCATGCGCTCCTCAATAATACCGCTCGCCAGCAGCACACCGTCGTCATTCAGCTTCTGCGGAATATCCTGCAGCAGCATAATAACAATATCGGCAATAATATTAGCGATAATAACATCAGCCTTGCCCTCAGTGCCATGCAGCAAATCGCCCTCGCGCACCTCAATCTGCTCGCTCAAGCCATTATCCGCCACATTCTCCTTCGCCACGCGCACTGCCACAGCGTCAATATCCACAGCCTTAACAGACTTAGCGCCCAGCATCGCTGCAGCAATCGCCAGAATGCCACTGCCGGTACCAACGTCAAACACGGTAGAATCAGGCGTAATAACCTTCTCCAAGCGCTCCATCATCATATTGGTAGTGTGATGCGTGCCTGTACCGAAGGCCATACCCGGATCAATTTCAATAACGTGCTCGCCTTCCTTAGGAACATACTCCTCCCAGCTCGGCTTAATAACAAGGCTCTTGCCCACATGAGTAACATGGAAATACTGCTTCCATTCGTTAGCCCAATCCTGCTCGCTCACCTTGCGGAAGCGGGTATTGCCGAAACGGTACTTGCCGATGCGCTCCTCAATCAGCGCCAGCTGCTCGTCAATCTCCGCCAAGCGTTTTTCCAGCTTATCATCATCAGCATAATAAGCGCTGACTGTAACAACCTCGGTATTCTCCTGCTCCGGAATATCGCACAGCTCCCAGGTACCGCTGTTGCGCAAATCATTAATCAGCTGCGGGTCCTCAATCGCAACTCCCTTAGAACCGATGCTCGTCAGCATATCTGCTACGGCCTCTACTGCTTCATGCGTTACCGCAACATTAACTTCTATCCACTGCATTTTCTGCACTCCTTTATAATTTATATTCATTTTATTATACAACAGAAAAGCCTCGCATTTCAACACGCCATTTTATCTCTGCAGTTAGAAAAAATTTACTTGGTAGATTGCAAGTGCAAATT
>NZ_FR892815.1 GCF_000434895.1 Phascolarctobacterium succinatutens CAG:287 | reverse complement strand
TTCACCGCATCACCCTTAAGTACACGCCAAGCACCTACTCCGCGCATACTGTTGATGTAATCAGTGATTTTTTTATCAGTATCAGAACTTTGCGTATAAAATTTGCCATCTGCAGCGTAAAGCCTGTGATTAAACACCACATCTTGATTTTCAAACATATTGGCCTGCAATGCAACATAAGTAAATCCTGCTGGTGCAATAATCTCTGCCAATGTTCCTGCCAACTGCATGTGGTCACCAACAGACTTATCATTAAACCATGCTTGCTGCACACCGGCACCATAAAAAATACACGGTATAGATGACAAAGTGCGCGTATCCTGTTCCTTAGCAAAACTGAATCGCTCCGAATGATCACCGGTAATAACAAAAAGCGTATCACTGTACATGCTTTGCGCCTGCTTTACAAAATCACCCATCGTTTTATCCGCATACCAAATATGACCAAGCTCGGTAAGCGTTTTTTCATCATTGGCAATATCTGCAGGCAGCTTGCTCTTAACCTGTGCTCTGGGAAAGCCCATACCATCCACATCAATGCTGTAAGGTGGATGATTACTTGTTGTTAATACCACATGGAAAACCTTTTCCTGCTCTTTTTCCTTGCTCATATAAGCTTCAATTTGCTTAAACAAAACAGCATCCGAACAGCCCCAAGCGTTACCTCTATCATCACTGAACTCATCTGCACAATGGAATTCATCAAAGCTTTGTGCCTTAGTAAACTTGCCAATATTTTGCCATCCGGAAAAGCCACCATACCAAAAAACAGTCTTGTAACCAAGCTGCTTCATAATATAGCCAATACCGGTAGCATACTTGCTATTAAAGCTGTTTGCCTGATAGTTTTCATATAACCCCATATCAGGAATACCGCTTACCAAACCATTAACAGCAGAAATAGTTCCGCTGCCATGCGGTAGCATAGTAGCAACGTGAGCAGCGTAAACAGAATTTTGCAAGGCCAGCATATTATCAACTAATCCCAAATCCTTGTACTTAGGTAAAAATGGCCAATTACCAAAGCTTTCGCCAACTATAAGCACAATATTACGTGGTTGCTTAGCCATCTTAGGCTGTTTAACAGTATGCATAAAAGCCTTATCTATGCTATCAGCAGCTTCATTGCCACCACTTGCAGCAATTTTTTCACGCAGCTGTGCAACTGTAATGTTGATATTTGTCACCTTATCAATTTTACGCTTCATATCACGCACACGGTATAAGGCCTGGCCATCATCTAAAATTGCTTCGTTCAAAAGATTAGATTTTAAGC
>NZ_FR892814.1:77411-79834 GCF_000434895.1 Phascolarctobacterium succinatutens CAG:287 | reverse complement strand
AGGTGTATTCCACTGATATAGTTGCTTGATAAATTTTGTTCAACTTGCACTTGCAATCTACCTAAAAAAATTAATATCGATTTGTCTAGCTATGTAACACTTTCTACGAATCAAGCACTGACTAATAAGACTTACAACGGTTTTACTCTCGCTGCCGCTTGTGCAAAAGGTGTTTCTAATATTGTTGCGGTTTCCGATGCTAATTTAATTACTTCTGGTGCTGTCGCTTCTGAACTGGCTAAATATGCTAAAACTTCTGATATTAGCACTGTTTATCGTGCGAAGGGTTCTGTTGAAACGTATGCTGACTTGCCCCGAAATCCTACCGTTGGCGATGTATATAACGTCAAGGCGGCAGATGCTACTCATAATGTGAATGCTGGCGACAATGTTGTATGGTCTTCTGACGAGGTATGGGATAACCTGTCTGGTATTGTTGACACATCCTCTTTCGCTACTAAAGATGAGGTTAAAAACGCTGTAAGCATTACCATTGTTAGCGAAGCTGATATTCGCGCTATGTTCGCTTAATTGTACAAAAAACAAAAGATAGGAGGAAAGGAAATGGAAAAATATATTTGTTATAAAACTGAAGAATTAAAGGCTTTTGTTGCTAATAAAAGATTTTTAACAGGCCTTGTTTTAGGATTTGCTTTCGGTGTATTACACCATTATTTCGGATTGTAAGACGAGGTAAAAATGACAAATGAGACAAGACGAAAAATTGACAAGGCTGTTAAAATCAGCCTTATTGTTGCTGGCCTTTTGCTTATCTGCAATGACGCTTATTATCGGTGGCACAGCAGAAGCAGCTCCACAACAAGTGACAATGTCAATAGCACAGTGGAACAGCTTAAAGCAAGAAACGAATCTGCTAGAAGCGAAATTGCAAATAGCGAGCGATATGTTAGCGACGCAAAAAAGCACGTCGAGCGAGCTGATGCAACAATTAGCAGAAGCGAGGGTACAGCTAGACGAAACGAGGAATGCACTGAACAGCTCCAAAAGCTCATTAGCGAATGCCAAACAATCGTTAGACGACAGCAAAGCATTATACAAGACGTTGACAGAGCAAATGGAGTTGGAGCGCAAGAGAGCGAAAAGAATTAAGCATCAGCGTAACTTGTACGCAGGATGTGCGGTGTTCGTTCTTGCGTATGCGGTTGCAAAATGATTTTCGCTATGGTATAATAAATATGTTTGTTGGATGTTTTTTTATTATGCTACATCTAATGGCGAGCTGTGATAGTGCGCAATGTTATGGCTTGCTAAGTTTTATGCATTAAATTGCGAAGCAGAGTCCACGAGTTAGCGAATGTGGGGCAGTCGAACACTGCCGGATATAGCCTATGAAGGTGCAATTCCTTCCTGCTTAAAACTGTTGATTGGTGGATTTCATTCGATATCCATTAGAGCGTTCTGTGAAAGCAGGACGCTTTTATTATGCTTTGATTTATTAGTGACTGTCTGTTTGTCGATGTGATATAATATATTTATTAAATATATTATATGGGGTGATAGGATGAATGATAACGAAAATATTAAGCAGGAAGTTTTGCCTGCTGGTATGGTAACAATGTTGTTTGCTGAAAACAAAAGAATTATTGATAAGCAGTTTTATATCATGGCTGGAATGTTGTTTGCCAACATCGGTCTGATTGCACTGCTTGCTTATGTTTTAAAAAGGTGATTTAATGAGAGAACTGCTAAAAAGCGCGAGGGTATGGATGACCGAAAGCTCGCGCCGCTCATTTTATGCAGTGCTTCAAGAAGCGAAGATAACGCCACGGCAAATGAAAATCTGTGAGATGAAATTTGTTGACGGCAAAATGAATTACCAAATCGCAATGGAGCTGAACATCTCCACTAAAACTGTTGACAGAGAAATAAGCACTGCGTATAAGGCTATTAATCGAGTGCTTTCTAAATGAAGTAATCCCCATTAAGAGAAGTGTAAAAGCTTTTCTTAATGGGGATTATTTTTTTTTGCTCATTTTTTGCTGTCTGAATCGTGTCTAAATTATGTCCGAATGTATAGGAGAATGTGTCTTTAGCTTTAGGGATTGTTTTTATTGCTACCACTTAAAATATAGGTGAGGTGATAAAGATGTACGGAAATTATTACAATCCTTATGGAGCTACACAGCAGATGCAACAGAGGTTAGCTAATCTGCAACAGCAACAACAAATGTATCAACAACCAATGCCTGCAATGATGCCCCCTGCGCAGCCAAATGCTTATCAGCCTGTACAGCAAATTAAAGGCAGACCTGTTACAAGCATTGAAGAAGCACGAGCAGCGCAAGTTGACCTTGACGGAACGAGTACATATTTTCCTGCTCCTGCCGAAGGAAAAATTTATGAAAAGCTTATAGGCATGGACGGCTTGCCGATTTTTAGAGTTTATCAGCTTCAGCAGGACG
>NZ_FR892814.1:0-77395 GCF_000434895.1 Phascolarctobacterium succinatutens CAG:287 | reverse complement strand
TATCAGCTTCAGCAGGACGGTGGTATGCAAGCTCCTGCCTACGCTGACAATAACACAGTGCTGGCATTGCAAAGACGCATTGAAAAGCTCGAAGAGCAGATTGGAGGAATGACGAATGATGAACATATTCCAGATGATGCAGATGGTACAGCAGGCAGGAAATCCAATGGGACTAATGCAACAGTTCGCAGGACAAAATCCGCTAATGAGTAGGGCGATGCAGATGGGGCAAGGTAAATCGCCAGAGCAGATGCAAACTCTTGTGAGGAATCTTGCCAAACAAAAAGGCATGAACGATGAACAGCTTAATCAATTTTTAAGTCAATTTGGTTTAAGGCTTCAATAAGCGCGCAATGAAGCTTTAGATAGATTTTTACGGAGGTGAAAAAATCATGGAAGGTGCAAACATTGTCCCTGTAATGGACATGAATCGAAACAATGGTTATGGTGACTGCTGGGGCGGCGGTATGTGGTTTATGTGGATTATCGTTCTTTTCGCTCTTATGGGCGGTTGGGGCGGCAACTGGAATAACCGTGGTAACATGGGTGCTGAAATTTTTGCTAATGGAAGTATGACACGTGATCAGATTGCAGACCAATTTTCCATGCAGGATATTAAAGACGGTATTCGTGGTGTTCAGAATGGCTTATGTGATGGTTTTTACGCTCAGAACAGCACTATGCTGAATGGGTTTAACGGTGTTCAGCGAGACATTATGCAGACTGGTTATCAGCTCGGCAGCGAGATTGCACAAAATCGTTTCGCCGCTCAGCAATGCTGCTGCGAGCAAAAACAAGCTATTGCTTCTCTTGGCTACGAAACTAACCGAAATATTGACGCAGTGCGTTACGAAAATGCACAAAATACTTGTGCTATCGTAAACGCCGTCAAAGAGGACGGAGAAAAGACCAGGGCAATTATGGTAGCTAACCAGATTCAAGATTTGAGAGACAAGCTCTCAGACCGCGACCGCGACTTGCAGACCGCTAACTTCCAATTAAGTCAGCAAGCACAGAGTGCTGCTCTCATCGGCACGCTGAGACCTTATCCTCAACCTGCTTATATTACGTCTAGTCCGTATCAAAGTGTCGCTGCCAATGTAGCTGGTGCTTGTGGCTGCGCTTATAATGTAGGCTAAAAATAAGTTATGTGCATTAACTGCACTGTATTAGGGACGGTGCAAGCCGTCCCTATTGCTTTAAAAAACGATAAAATTTAAAGGTATCAAGAAAATACCTTGATTGCGTAAAGAGGTGAAAATAAATGATTTGCTACGAAAAATCTTCTTTGAACGCTGCGGCTGTTGCTGCTCAGTCTGTTGCAGCTAATGCTTTTGTTAGCTTTCCTATAAATAATCTTCTGACTGGTGTTGCTATTAAGCATCCTGCTGGTAGCTCTAGTGTTAGCCTTATTCGTGGTTTATACCTTGTCAGTGTAAATGCTGATGTTGTTCCTGCTGCTGCTGGCAATGTAGGCTTACAGCTTCTGAGTACCACGGAAAGCACATCTTCTGTTATTAATGGTGCAGAAAGTGTTGTTACTGGCGTTGCTGACACGGCGGTGAATATTTCCTTTACCACGTTGGTTCGTGTGCGTCCGTCCTGCTGCGCTGTGAATAATACAACTAGTTTGCAGGTACAGGCAACGGCAGCAGCAACTATCAACAGAGCAGCTATTAGTGTTGTTAAATTGGCGTAAGGGGGTGTGGTTATGCACTCCTACAAAGATTATTGGAACAAGATTATAGGTGACGATACAAAAGAGAGAGCAATGGAAGAAATTGTTTGCAGTGCCCTCGAAAAGCTTAAAATGCACTGCCCAGACCTTTTTTATCGCACGTTATATGACCTGCACTGCGTTGCTTATGGTCCGCATTTTGATGAAGCACTTGCAAAGCTTGCAGTTAGCAAGATGCAAAACACGGATGGCACTAATGGTGAGCATTGGACGTATGAGCAGACCAATCAACTTGCAGAGCAGCATAATATCAAGCATAAAGCTGATTGGTATTATGTGCTGAATATGGTGTATAGTGATTATGGTGCAGTGTTCAGCGGTGATACCGGAACACTTGTCAAGATTGCTAAAGCTTATATGTGTGACCCTGATGCTCCTAGCGGAAAAGTCCTTGACTTATGGGTAGCTCAAATGAGAGCAAAGGAAAGACAATAATTATATTATTTGCACCTGCTGTAAGCATATGCTATAATATATGTGTGGTTTGGTTTGAATTTGTTTCCATTTTGGTATCTCAATTATCTTCTTATTACATACGGCTACAAAGAAGCAGGTTTAGTCAGCCTGCTTTTTTGCTTATGAGTTCCAAATGAGTTCCAAAATAAAAGCAACTAAAAAAATGAAAAAAATAAACGAAAAGATATGCACTATGCAGCAAAAAAACACTTGCAAAAAAGTGGCTGATTTGGTAAAATCAGTAAAAGGGACTGTAGTAGTACGGTCCCTTTTATTACGTTATGAAGCATTTATGCTTTAAAATAAAGCAAATTTACAATTATGTCATAACTGAAGCTGCAATCTATGCTACAATATATCTATATTATTGTAGTTAAAAATCCGGCCTGTGCCGGCAATAGAGAGGAGGCTCATTAGTTGAGCAAAAAAAGTGAAACCTCCTGGCAGGATTCTGCCAGTGACTGGCTTGTTTCGATTATTATTGCGGTAGCACTGGCATTCTGCATCCGCACCTTTTTGGTAGAGCCTTACATGGTAGAAGGCTCCTCTATGTATCCTACTCTGGTAAACCATGAGCGTCTTGTCGTTGATAAGCTGAGCTACTTTGTTACCGACCCGAAGAAGGGCGAAATCGTAGTTTTCCGCTTCCCTAAGGACCAGACGCGTGACTTTATCAAGCGCGTTATCGCAGTTGGCGGTGACACGGTGGAAATGCAGCAGGGCAAGGTATTCGTCAACGGCAAGCAGCTGAACGAAACCTATATCTACCACAATGACCCGAAGGGCAAAAATATTTCCGATTACCGCAAGGTAGTTGTTCCCAAGGATACCATCTTTGTATTGGGTGATAACCGTAATAACTCTGAGGACAGCCGTTTTGCCGATGTTGGCTTTGTGCCGCTGAAGCTGGTTAAGGGACGTGCGCTGGTTGCCTTCTGGCCGCTGGACAAGATGCGCGTGCTGAAGGCGGATGCGGGTATGGGCGAATGATGCTGGAGGATTTTAAGATTCAGTGGTTCCCCGGCCATATGACCAAGGCGAAGCGCATGATGGAAAGCCAGATTAAGCTGGTTGACGTTGTGGTGGAAATGCTGGACGCACGTATTCCGCGCTCCAGTACCAACCCCATGCTGCAGGATATCCTTGGCAGCAAGCCGAAGGTTATCGCACTGAACAAGATTGATATGGCAGACAAGGCCCAGACTGACCTGTGGCTGGAAAAAATCAAGCACAGCGGTCTGCCTGTGTGCAAGATTGACTGCGCTACCGGTAAGGGCGTTAAGCAGCTTATCAGTGCAGTTCAGCTGGCTGCCAAGCCGGTAATTGATAAATGGCTGAAGAAGGGCGTGCGCAACCGTCCCGTCCGCGTTATGATTGTAGGTATTCCGAACGTCGGCAAGTCTACCCTGATTAACCGTCTCGTAGGCAAGAACAAGGTAATGGCTGCCGATAAGCCGGGTGTAACACGCGGACAGCAGTGGGTAACGATTGCCAAGGGCTTAGAGCTTTTGGATACGCCTGGTGTACTGTGGCCTAAGTTTGAGGACCCGTCAGTGGGCTTTGCGCTTGCTGTTACCGGTGCCATCAAGGAGGATGTATTCGACAGGGAGCAGGCCGTGGAGCTGTTGCTCGACCTGTTGATACGCAGATATCCTCAGGATTTGCAAACAAAATATGCAGTAAGCCTCGAGCAGGGTGATGATGTCAACGCCGTGATGGCGAAGATTGCCGTTGCCAGAGGTTGTCTGAAGTCTGGTGGACTGCTGGACCTTGATAAGGTTATTCAGCTTGTACTCAGAGACTTCCGAGCAGGACGTTTAGGGCGGTTTACAATCGACGAGCCCTGATTTGTCGTGGCAGTTTTACACCGGACATTCTTTTTTTTTTCGGGCAAAAAAACCCGCCGCGAGGCGGTTTTTCTTTATGCAGAAATAAAAGTTAAGGGGGATACAGAAGATGAATATTACTGAAATCAAGGAGCTGCTGACAGGCGAGCCGACTGCGGAGCAGTTGGCGACGCTGGCAGCAGACGAGCGCAAGGGAGTGCAGAAGCTGCTGGCAGCATACAACAAGCGTCTGGAGAAGGCGGCGGCGGAGAAGGAACGCTTCACGGCGATGCTGAAATTGGAACGCGAGCTGTATGCTGAAGGCTGCGAGCTGATTGCCGGCGTAGATGAGGCAGGACGCGGACCTTTGGCAGGACCGCTGGTTATCGCTGCCGTTATTCTGCCCAAGGATGTGTTTATCAGCGGGCTGAACGATTCCAAGCAGCTTTCCGCTGCTAAGCGCGATATGCTGTATAACGAGGTTATGGCCAAGGCGCTGGATATCGAGGTGAACATCGTCAGCGTCAGCAATATTGATGAGCTGAATATCTATGCCGCAACGCAGCAGGGCATGGCGCAGGTGCTGGAAAACCTGCACTGCAAGCCGCAGGCGGCGCTGATTGACGCAATGCCGGTGAAGGTTCCCAATATGAAGATTGAATCCGTGGTGCATGGTGATGCGCTGAGTGCATCTATTGCCGCTGCCTCCATTATCGCGAAGGTAACCCGTGACCGCATCATGGAGCGCCTGGACGTTGTTTATCCTGCCTACGGCTTTGCGCATAACAAGGGCTATGGCAGCAGCGCACATATGCAGGCTGTGAGCGAGCAGGGTGCCACCCGCTGGCACCGCCGCAGCTTTGAGCCTGTGAAGAGCATGCAGCTGCCGCCGGTGGCTGCTGAGGAAAATATCCTCTATGCTCCGCAGGCTGATAACTATGAGTACCCCGTCGAGGAGTAGTCTTGGGAAATACGGCGAAGATTTTGCCTGCCGCTATCTGCAAAATATGGGTTATAAAATATTGACCCGCAACTTTCGCTGTCACCGTTATGGTGAAATTGATATTATTGCTGAAAAAAAGGGCTGTATAAGCTTCATAGAGGTCAAGACACGTGCTTCTACCCGGTTCGGCAGACCGATAGAGGCAGTGACACTGGCAAAGCAAAGAAAAATTCATCGCTGTGCTGAATATTATCTCCAATGCAATGGTTTGCTGGAGCGGCCGCCGGTGCTTTCCTTTGATGTAGTAGAAATTATCATAGAAGGCACTGCGGCTATCAGTATCAATCATTGGCCGCACTGCTTTTAAAAGAAATGGAGTGTTGATAATGTTTGCACAAATTCTTGGCGAAACAACCTGTGGTATTGATGGTGTACAAATTGTGGTAGAGGTGGACGTGAGCAACGGCATGCCCAACTTCGACCTGGTAGGCCTGCCGGCGATGGCCGTGCGCGAATCTAAGGAACGCGTGAAGGCCGCGCTGCGCAATTCCAATTATCCCTTCCCGATGACGCGTATTACGGTCAATCTGGCGCCTGCCGACCTGCGCAAGGAGGGCAGCGGCCTTGATCTGCCGATTGCCGTCGGCCTTATGACCTGCGGCAGAATCCTGGATACGGATAAGCTGGAGAACAAGGTTTTCATTGGCGAGCTGTCGTTGGACGGAAGAATCCGCAAGGTTTCCGGCGTGCTTTCCATGATTATGGACGCCAAGAAGTGCGGGGCGCAGGAGGTGTTTATTCCGCAGGCCAACGCCGCGGAGGGCAAGCTGATTCAGGGCATCAAGGTATATACGGTGGCGACCTTAAAGGAGCTGGTGGAGCACCTGCAGGGGAAGAACCCGCTGACGCCGCTGCCGAAGGAAAATATTCTGCAGAACAATAATAAGATTTATCATGTGGATTTTGCCGATGTCAAAGGACAGCTCGTGGCGCGCAGAGCCTTGGAAATTGCTGCCGCCGGCGGTCACAGTATCCTGATGGTGGGTTCTCCGGGCTGTGGCAAGACGATGCTGGCGCGCCGCTTAGTGACGATTCTGCCGCCGATGACGGAGGCTGAGGCACTGGAGGTCACCAAGATTTACAGCATTGTGGGACTCTTGCCGCAGGCAGACAGCGTCATGCTGGAGCGTCCGTTCCGCAGTCCGCATCACAGCATCAGCGGCAGCGCGCTTCTTGGCGGCGGCAGTACACCGCGCCCGGGTGAGGTTACTTTGGCACATAACGGCGTACTCTTTTTGGACGAGCTGCCGGAATTTGAACGCGCTACGCTGGAGATGCTGCGTCAGCCGCTGGAGGATGGCGAGGTGAGCATTTCGCGTGTGAGGGCGGCGATGACCTTTCCGAGCAAGTTTATTTTATGCGCAGCTCAAAACCCTTGCCCCTGTGGGTTCCTTGGCGACAGTGTGCACCGCTGTTCCTGTAAACAATCAGAAATTGACAGCTACCGCCGCAAGATTTCCGGTCCCTTGATGGACCGGATTGATATGCAGATTAATCTGAGCAGGGTGGAATTCAGCGAGCTGAAAACGAAGGAAAAGGGCGAATCCTCTGCTGCTATCCGCGAACGCGTGGTGAAGGCGCGACTGGTGCAGCAGGAGCGCTTGGAGGCAGTTGGCATTCATTGCAATGCGCAGATGGGACGGAGTGAGGTTGTCAAATATTGCCAGCTGGACGCGGCGGCGCAGAATGTTATGGAGCGCTACTTTAATATGCTCAACCTCAGTGCCCGCAGCCATGACCGCATCCTGAAGGTGGCACGCACGATTGCTGACCTTGCGGGCAGCGAAAGCATTGAGGCGGTGCATCTGGCGGAGGCTATTCAGCTGCGCACCAGCGTGCGTCCGTAAGAATATACTACATAGCAAGTGACCTTAGCGCTCTGCGTATTATTACAGTAGTACGCAGAGCGCTTTTGCTTGTTAAGCAACTGAGCATCTATATATAACCATTTCAGCTTCATTTCAGTTATACCTGCGACAATAAAACTGCAGCCGCTGGTATTGACTAAGCGGAAATAATATGCTAAAATCTACAGTTGAGTACGAAAGATGATCGCGGCTGGCTTTAAGCCAGATGAGGAAAGTCCGAGCTCCACAGGGCAGGATGCCGGATAACGTCCGGCGAGGGTGACCTCAGGGATAGTGCCACAGAAATGTGTACCGCCTGCATTTGCAGGTAAGGGTGGAACGGTGCGGTAAGAGCGCACCAGCGGTCTGGTAACAGGCTGGCTAGGTAAACCCCATCCGGAGCAAGACCAAATAGGGGAGGGATGAAGCTGCCCGCTGAGCCTTCCGGGTTGTGTCGCTTGAGCTTGCAGGCAACTGTAAGACTAGATAAATGATCATCACCGCTTCGCGGAACAGAACTCGGCTTATTGAGTACTCATACCTTGCAAAAAGGCTGCCTTTAGGCAGCCTTTTTTGTCTGATTTTATTTTGACAGATCTTTTTAGACAGAAGAATAAGTGGTGTAATATAATGAAGAAAAAAATTTCTTTAGTAGTGCCGGTGTTCAATGAAGAGGATAACCTGCACGAATTTCACAAGCGTGCTTCTGCTGTAATGAAACAGGAGGACTACGATTATAATATTATCTTTGTTGATGATGGCTCGCGTGACAGCAGCGCACTGATTCTGGCAGAGCTGGCTGCACAGGACGAGCACGTAGAGGCCTATCTTTTGAGCCGCAACTACGGCCACCAGATGGCAATTACCTGCGGCCTTGACCACGCCGACGGTGATGCCGCGATTACCATGGACGGTGATTTGCAGCATCCGCCTGAGCTTATTCCCGAGCTTTTGCGCCTTTGGGAAGCAGGCAACGAGATTGTGCAGACCAAGCGTATGGCTACAGAGGATGCAGGCTTCTTTAAAAATTTGACGTCTGCAGCCTACTATAAGCTCATAAACACCTTATCTAATGTAGAAATTACTCCTGGTGGCAGTGACTTCCGCCTGATGGACAGGATTGCGGTTGATGCCTTCAAGCTTTACCGTGAGCGTGCACGCTTTATCCGTGGACTGGTAAATACGCTGGGCTTTCATGTTGCTGTGCTGGAATTTGTGGCACCGCCGCGCTTTGCAGGTTATTCCAAGTTTAATCTGAACAAAATGCTGCACTTTGCGCTGGACGGTATTACGGCCTTTTCCAACCTGCCGCTGCGTTGGGCTTTTTACGTAGGTATTGTTTTCGGTATGTGCAGTATTCTGCTTTTGGGCCATGTTTTTTATGTGAAATTTGTGACCAACGATGCCGTTCCGGGGTGGGCAACTACTACAGTCAGTGTATTGTTTCTTGGAGGAATTCAGCTTGTAGGGATAGGTATCCTGGGTGAATATATAGGGCGTATCTTTGAAGAAATCAAGCATAGACCACTATATTTAGTGGCACGTCATCTGCAGAATTGTAACAAAATAAACGAAAATAAAGCTAAATAAGCGCATTAATATTATAACAAATTAAGATTTTACAGAAACGATATTTTGTGGTATAATAGGTATGTCTTAGAAAAGAAGAAAGGATGTAGGTGCCAGTGGTCAAACGCAAAGTATTAGTTTTCTGTATGACAGTTTTGTTTAGTCTCAGCTGTGCTGTAACAGCTTTGGCTTCCTTCCAACGCGGAGACGATGGACAGGAAGTAGTGGCAATTCAAAAGAGATTGGTAGAATTAAGTTATTCTATTAATAATATAGATGGTGATTTCGGTCCTGAAACTGAAAGAGCTGTTAAAAACTTCCAAGCTGATAAAGGATTAGAGGTTGATGGTATTGTAGGGTCAGCTACCTATAGAGCGCTGATGAACAGGGAGATGCCTCCTAACCGTAGCAATTCCGTTGTACGCAACGTACTGCGTTCTGCTTACAGTGTCATCGGTACTCCATATGTATTTGGCGGAACTACTCCTTATGGTTTCGACTGCTCCGGCTTTACTCAGTATGCATTCGCAAGAGCAGGTGTATATCTGCCGCGTATGGCTGACAGCCAGTTTTACTCCGGCCGTCAGATTTCCATGAGCCAGCTTCGCCCCGGCGATTTGATTTTCTTTAGCACATATGAACCGGGTGCTTCTCATGTTGGTATTTATGTTGGCGACGGCAACTTCATTCATGCAGGCACCAGCACCGGCGTAACGGTTTCTTCCGCATTCACTGGCTATTGGGGCGCACGTTATTACGGCGCTTGCCGCGTTCTTTAAGAAGTTCAAGCAGATAGGCTTCGGCTTATCTGCTTTTTTATTAGGCAAAGTATTGGAAATTTTATTTATTTATGATATAATAAAGCAGGTTATTGGTGTGGGTGATTCATTCTTAATTGACAAGATGGTTAACTCCTGACGGTCCCGCCGCTGTGAAGGCCTTGTGTCTAAGTCAGCAGTCAGCCCATGCTTTATTCTGAATCCACGGGTGATGGAGGCAGTTGGGTTTACTAATTGCAAGGAATAATTAGCGTTAGTTAATTCTGTCTTTATGGCTTTTGTCGGATTCGGCAGAAGTCTTTTTTTATTATTGATAATCCCTATTATATGGGAAATTTGATTGTGAAGGAGCTGCGCTTTGGAAGAATATCAGTTTTCGCAAGGAAAGGTTTTGCGTTGTGGTTATACTACCGGCAGCTGTGCAACGGCTGCGTCCAAGGCAGCAGCTACGATGCTGCTTACAGGCGAGCGTGTTGAGACTGTGCGTATCGACACTCCCAAGGGAATAGTGCTTGACCTGGAGCCCTTAGACGTTGAGATGACTCCTGATTACGTCAGCTGTGCTATCCGCAAGGATTCCGGCGATGATCCTGATGATACTAACGGTGTACTGGTTTATGCCAGGGCCGAAAGGACTGACGGCAGCGGTATTGAGCTGGAAGGCGGCGTGGGCGTCGGCAGGGTGACTAAGCCCGGCCTTGCGTGTGCTGTCGGCGGACCGGCGATTAACCCTACACCGCGCAGAATGATTACGCAAGAGGTTGGCAAGGCGATGGAGGCTGCAGGCTATAATGGTGGCATGAAGCTGACGATTTCTATTCCTGCAGGTGTCGAAATTGCCAAGAAAACCTTCAACCCCCGTCTCGGTATTATCGGCGGCCTGTCGGTTTTAGGAACAAGCGGCATTGTAGAGCCGATGAGTGAAAAGGCGCTGATTGAAACGATGTATGTGGAAATCAGAGCACAGAAGGCACGCGGTAATAAAAATCTGCTGGTGTTCTTTGGCAACTACGGCGAGGACTTTACCCGCGATGAAATGAAGCTTGACCTTGATGGTCATGTTACCTGCAGTAACTTTGTGGGTGAGCTTTTGGATTATGCTGTTTACTGCGGCTTTGAAACACTGCTGCTTATCGGCCATTCCGGTAAGCTGGTGAAGGTGGCGCAGGGCGTAATGAATACACATTCCAAATATGCGGACTGCCGCACGGAGCTGTTTGCTCTGGAGGCAATGTTCCATGGTGCTTCGGTTGATGTCGGACGTGAGATTTACGGCTGCCTGACTACCGATGAGGTGACCAAGGTCCTGAAGCGGGAGCAAATCTTTGAGCCTGTCATGGATAAGGTTACGGAAAAAATTGATTTTTACATGCAGCATAGAGTGCATGGCAAAATAAAAACGGCTGCTTTGATGTTTTCCAATGTCTATGGCATTCTGGGCAAGACCAAGTACGCAGACGAATTAATTCAGCTACATAAGCAAAAAGGAGTATGAGAGAATGAGAGGCAAACTTTATAGTGTTGGTATCGGTCCCGGAGACCCGGAATTAATGACCCTGAAGGCTGTACGCCTGTTGAAGGAATGTGACGTTGTTGCATTGCCTAAGGGAGATACCGACGTAATGACGGCTAAGGAAATCGTTAATCACGTAGTAGATCTTGATGCAAAACCTCAGCTTATTATTTATATGCCTATGACTAAGGACATGGCAGCAATGGACAAGGCACACCGCGAGGGTGCAGATGCTATTGAAAAGCTGCTTGATGAAGGCAAAAACGTTGTTTTCATTACCCTCGGCTGTCCTACCGTATATGCAACCTGCATTTACGTTCATAAGCTGGTGCTGAAGGATGGCTATGATGCTGAGCTGGTTGCAGGCGTAACCTCTATCTGTGCTGTTGCTGCTAAGCTGAACACTTCCCTGTGCGAAAGAGCGGAACCGTTGATTGTTCTGCCAGGCAGCTACAAGCAGTCCGCAGCGTTCCTTGATGGCCCCGGCAACAAGGTGCTGATGAAATCTGCAAGCGAAATCGGCCGTGTAGTTGACGAGCTGCGCGAGCGTAAGCTCATCAAAAATTCCGGTATGGTTGAAAGATGCGGCCTGCCGGGTGAAAAAATCTATCGTAACCTTGAAGAAGTAGATCCTAAGAGCAGCTATTTCTCTGTAATATTGGTTAAAGAAAAGGAGTTTGATGAATAATGATCTATTTTATTGGTGCTGGTCCTGGTGCAGCTGACTTAATTACTGTAAAAGGTAAAGAGCTTTTGGAAAAGGCTGACCTGGTTATTTACGCAGGCTCCCTTGTTAACCCGGAACTGCTGAAATACTGCAAACCGGAATGTACTATTATGAACAGTGCAACCATGACCTTGGAAGAGGTTATCGCTGCTATGGTTCCCGCAGCTCAGGCCGGCCAATTGGTTGTACGCCTGCACACCGGCGACCCCAGCGTTTACGGTGCACATCGCGAGCAGATTGACCTGCTGCGCAGCTACAACCTTGACTACGAGATTGTTCCCGGCGTAAGCTCCTTCTGCGCTGCTGCTGCTTGCCTGAAGGCTGAATACACTCTGCCAAACGTAAGCCAATCTGTTATTATCACCCGTATGGAAGGCCGTACTCCGGTTCCGAGCCATCAAAAGATTGCCGACTATGCTGCCCACAAGGCAACCATGGTTATCTTCCTGAGCAGCGGTATGCTGGAAAAACTGCAGACTGAGCTCGTAAGAGGCGGTTACAGAAACGATACTCCGGCTGCTATTGTTTACAAAGCAACCTGGCCGGATGAAAAGGTTATCCGCTGCACCGTTGGTACCCTGGCAGAAAACGCTGCTAAATACGGCATCAACAAAACTGCGTTGATTACCGTCGGCGGCTTCCTAGGCAACGCTTATGACCGCAGCGAGCTGTACAACCCGACCTTCGCTCACGGCTTCCGTGAAGCAGACCCGACTAAACTGGACGTTAAGCCCGAGGTTAAATAAGCTATGCGCGCGGCTATATTTTCCTTTTCGGCGCGTGGCGCGGAGCTGAGCAAAAAGGTTGCCGAATACCTGCACAGCATCGGTTATGAAACGGAGCTGCAGACTGTAGCGAAGTATGCGGAGCAGACGGGCATTGCCCCGATGCTGCCGGACCATAACGGTGCCTGCGCAGCTGTTTTCAACAAATGTCAGGCGTTGGTGTACGTTGGCGCTGTCGGTATTGCGGTGCGCACTATCGCTCCCTTTATCAAAAGCAAGCTGACGGACCCTGCTGTTATTTCGGTAGATGAACGCGGCAGCTTTGTCATTCCTCTGCTGGCAGGTCACATCGGCGGAGCCAATGAGCTTTCGCGCTGCCTGGCGGCAGCGCTGGGCGCAACTGCCTGCGTGACCACAGCGACAGATGTCAACGGCCTTTTCGCTGTTGACGAATGGGCGGCCCGCAATCGCATGGTGCTGTGCTCCTTGGCAGCAGCCAAGGATTTTGCTGCAGCACTGGTTGGCGATGAAAATGTCGGTCTGTATTATGATAAGGAATTTCAGCTTACAGGTCCGCTGCCTAAGCTGGTAGTTGAGGACAGCAGTTTGCCTGTCGGCATGGCTGTTACACTGCAAAAGCATTTGCAGCCGTTTAAAACTACGGTGCGCCTGCTTCCCAAGATTGTGCATCTGGGAATCGGTTGCCGTCGCAATACGCCTCTGGAAAATATTGAAGCTCTGGTGCTGCCGGAGCTGGAAAAGCTGCAGCTGGACAAGCGTTCCGTTGTGGCAATCGCAAGCGTAGATTTGAAAAAAGACGAGCAGGGTTTACTGGCCTTTGCCAAAAAATATAACTTTGCTGCTAATTTCTATTCAGCCGATGAATTGAACAGCGTAGCAGGCGATTTTACGCCTTCGTCCTTTGTGCAGAGCGTAGTTGGTGTAAGCAACGTATGCGAGCGCAGTGCTGTAAAAGACAGCAAGGGCGGCAGGCTGCTGCTGCGCAAGACAAGTCTGAATGGTGTAACTCTGGCTGTTGCAGCCGAAAACCTGGTCCTGGATTTTGCCAGAACCGGCTTGAAGACTGATTAAGGAGACGAGATAATGGGTAAATTATTTGTTGTGGGCCTTGGCCCCGGCGGCGTAGAGCAAATGACCAAAAGAGCTTACGACGCACTGAAGTCCTGCGATGTTATTGCAGGCTACAATGTATACGTTAACCTGATTAAGGAAGATTTCAAGGAGAAGGAATTCCTCTCCAACGGTATGCGTAAAGAGGTTGACCGCTGCAAGCTGGCACTTGATGAAGCTCTGAAGGGCAAAACCGTTGCTATGATTTCCAGCGGCGACGCAGGCGTTTACGGCATGGCCGGCATTATGTGCCAGGTTGCCAAGGACCACCCTGAAATTGAAATTGAGGTTGTTCCCGGCATTACCGCCGCATGCTCCGGCGCTGCTGTATTGGGTGCACCGCTGATCAGCGACTTCTGCCTGATTTCCCTCAGCGATTTGCTGACTCCGTGGGAAAAAATCGAGAAGCGTCTTGACTGCGCTTCCAAAGGCGATTTCTGCATCTGTCTGTACAACCCTTCCAGCCACAAGCGTCATGATTATCTGCAAAAGGCTTGCGATATTATGCTGAAAAATCAGCCTGGTACCATTCCTGCAGGCATTGTACGCAACATCGGCCGCGATGGTCAGGACTTTGAACTGACTACTCTGGCAGAGCTGCGCGATAAACAGGTAGATATGTTCTCTACTGTTATTATCGGCAACACCCAGACCGAAGTAATCAATGGCCGTATGGTAACCCCGCGTGGTTACAAGCTGGCATGAAACCGGTAATTTGGCTTATCGGTGGTACCAGTGAGGGACGCCGCCTGATTAAGGAGCTGGCTAAGCTGCCGGTGGAGCTGTATGTTTCTGTTGCTACGGATTACGGCGCGTCCTTGATTGAGCCGCAGCCCAGAATGACCGTCATGGCAGAGCGTATGGACCTTGCAGCTATGCGTGCCTTTATTCAGGAGCATCGCCCTGCCTGCGTCATTGACGCTACGCATCCTTATGCTACCGTTGTTACGGCAACGGTGCAGGAGGCCTGCAGCACCGAGCAGGTTGAATATCTGCGTCTGGTGCGTCCGTCGGGCGAGGGCGGCGATTACATTACCGTCCACGATTTTGCGGAAGCCGTCGAGCTTCTGAATCATCTGGACGGTGGCATCTTCCTGACTACCGGAAGCAAGAACCTGCCGGACTTCACCGCTGTGCATGATTACGCCGAGCGTATCGTTCTGCGTATCCTGCCGCTGGAAAGCAGTCTGCAGATTGCCTTGAAGCTTGGTTACAAGCCTGCGCATATTATCTGTATGCAGGGACCGTTCAGCAAGGAGCTGAATGTCGCTATGCTGAAAAAGTATGGCAGCAAGTTCATGGTGACCAAGGATTCCGGTGCTGTCGGCGGCTTTGATGAAAAGGTGGAGGCAGCGGCAGCTGCCGGCGCTAAGCTGATAGTCATCGGCCGTGCACAGGAAGAAACCGGTGCCGGCTATAGTGAGATTGTTGATTACCTCAAGCAGCATTTTGCTGCCGGTAATTGATATAAATAAAAAGGAGGCTTGCTTCCTATGTCGCAAAAATTGCGCGTAAACATCGTCGGTATCGGCCCTGGTAACCCCGATTTGCTGACCGGCGAAGCACGTCAGGCTATTGCCTCAAGTAATATCCTGATTGGCGACAAACGCATGCTGGCTGCTTTTGCAGACAGCAGTAAAACTGTATATGATACAATTAAAACAGCTGCTATTGCTGAGATTGCAGCGCAGGCACAGCCTGAAAAGGATGTGCTGGCGGTGCTGGTTTCCGGCGATGTAGGCTTTTTCAGCCTCGCCAAAACCATCAGCGGTAAGCTGCCGGATTGTGAATGTGTTCGCTACTGTGGCATCAGCAGCCTGGTATATTTTTCCTCCAAGCTGCAGCTGTCCTGGGATGACGCTAAAATCGTCAGCATGCACGGACGCACACAAAACCTGGTAGCGGCAGTTGCCCGTAACAAAAAAGTATTTTCCTTGACCGGCGGAGAAAATTCTCCGCAAAAGCTGTGCGCACAGCTGTGCGAGCATGGTCTTGGTCAGGTTCAGGTCTATGTAGGTGAAAACCTTTCGTATCCTGAAGAAAAAATTACCAGCGGTACGGCGGAAGAAATTAGTGCCTTGGATTTCCCGTCCTTGTCCGTAATGATGATTTTGAACGAGGATGCGCAAAGCTTTACCTCTACCGTACACGGCCTTGCCGATGACCTGTTCCAGCGCAGCAAGGTGCCCATGACCAAACAGGAGGTACGCAGCGTATCGATGTCCAAGCTGCAGCCGAAGGCTACAGATATTATTTATGACATTGGTGCCGGTACAGGCTCCTGCTCCATTGAGCTGGCATTGCTTGCCAGCCGGGGTAAGGTTTGGGCCTTTGAGCGCAACCCTGTTGCTGTTGAGCTCCTCGGAAAGAACAAGGCCTTATTTGGCGTTGACAATCTGGAGATTATTGCCGGTGAAGCTTTGGAAAACATTAAAGCCATGCCTGCTCCCGATTGTGTTTTCGTAGGCGGCAGCGGCGGCGATTTGTGTGAAATGCTGGACGTAATTTATGCCAAGAACAGTGACTGCCGTATTGTAATCAATGCCATTACGGTAGAAACTCTGGCAGAGGTTGCTGCTTATTACAAGGAGCATCCCGCTTACAGTCTGGAAATCGTCAATGTGTTTGTAGCGCGCAGCAAGCATCTGGGCAGCTACAACCTGATGATGGCACAAAACCCTGTATATGTAATGACTGCATTGAAGAAGGAAGATTAACATGGCTGAAGTAAAAGTTCCACGTTTTATGATCAGTGCTCCCGGTAGCGGCAGCGGCAAGACAACTATCGTTTGCGGCCTGCTGAAGGCGCTGATGGAAAAAGGGCTGTCTGTGGCAGCCTTCAAATCAGGACCTGATTATATTGACCCGATGTTTCATTCTCGTGTTATCGGAGCAAAATCCCGCAATCTGGATCTGTTCATGCTGGGGCAGGCTACAACGCGTTATCTGGTGGCAAAAAATGCACGCCATGCGGATGTAGCTGTCTTTGAAGGAGCGATGGGCTTTTACGACGGCATGGGTAAAACCACGGAAGCCAGTGCTTACGACCTGGCCTGCACCTGCGATGTTCCGGTAGTATTGGTTGTCAACGGCAAAGGAGCCGCCTTATCCATTGCTGCGACCATCAAGGGCTTTAAGGAATTCCGCAGTGACAGCCACATCGTCGGCGCTATTCTGAACAATGTTAATCCGATGAGCTATCTTTTCTATAAGGATGTAATTGAACGCGAAGCCGGTGTGAAGCTGTTAGGCTACTTCCCGGTAATGCAGGACTGTAACTTTGAAAGCCGTCATTTAGGTTTGGTTACAGCCGAAGAAATAGGAGATTTACAGCAGATAGTTGCCAAGCTGGCAGCTCAGGTAGCCAAATCGGTTGATTTGGACGGCCTGCTGCAGGTAGCGGCCCAGGCCGCACCGCTTGCGTATGACGAGGTAAGCCTTGAACCCGTCGGACGCATGCGTGTGGCAGTCGCTATGGACAAAGCCTTCTGTTTCTACTATCAGGACGCACTTGACCTCTTAGCTGAGCTTGGTGCAGAGCTCGTACCCTTCAGCCCGATAGCTGATGCGCATCTCCCGGAGAACATCAGCGGCCTTGTATTGGGCGGAGGCTATCCTGAGCTTTACGCACAGCAATTGGCAGACAACAAAACGCTGCTGCAGGAGCTGAAAACTGCCATCGACGGCGGTATGCCTTGTTTTGCAGAATGCGGCGGCTTCATGTATCTGCTGGAGCATTATCGCGACGGCGATAAGCTGTACAGCTGGGTTGGTGCATTGAAGGGCGAATCGGCCATGACTAAAAAGCTGACGCGCTTCGGATATGTGCACCTGACGGCGCAGCAGGATAATCTGCTGTGTCCTGCCGGTGGAACAATCAACGGACACGAGTTCCATTACTCTGACAGCACCAACAACGGTGCAAGCTTTATAGCTGCCAAGGCTTCCGGCCGCGGCAGCTGGGAATGCGCGAATACTACGCCGACTCTTTATGCCGGTTATCCGCACATCCATCTGTGGGGCAATCCTGAATTTGCCCGCAGCTTTATCAAACAATGTGCAGCGTATGCTGCTAAATAGCAGTCGACAGACTGCTGAAAAGGGGAGTTTGCTTAGATGATGACCTTAGGCGCAATTGTAGCAGGTTTTATTTTAGATTTGATTTTCGGTGACCCGCATTGGTTGCCGCATCCAATCTGCTTAATTGGCAATTTAATAGGATTTCTGGATAAAAAACTGCGGCGTATGCTTGCTCCCGGCGAGACAGCATTACTGCTCGGCGGTGCCTTGATGGTAATAATCGTTCTGGTTTTTACCTTTGCCGTGCCGTTTGCTGTGCTGACGCTGGCGGAACAGGTTAACCCCTGGCTGCGTTTTGCTCTGGAAACCGTTATGTGCTACCAGATCTTTGCTACAAAATGTCTGCGTGACGAAAGCATGAAGGTATACACAGCCCTGAAGGATAACGATCTTGTTGATGCAAGACTGAAGCTTTCATGGATCGTTGGGCGTGATACAAAAGAACTTGATGCTGCAGAGGTGACTAAGGGTGCAGTAGAAACCGTTGCGGAAAATACTGCCGACGGCATCATCGCTCCGATGTTCTATATGTTTATCGGCGGCGCTCCTTTGGCCTTTTTGTATAAAGGCATCAATACTATGGATTCCATGGTCGGTTATAAAAATGACACGTATCTTTATTTTGGACGCTGTGCTGCCAAGCTAGATGATTTGGCCAATCTGATTCCCGCGCGTATTACTGGTCTGGTAATGATTGTGGCATCTTATTTCCTTAATCTTGATGCCAAGAGAGCGTGGAAAACATTCTGGCGCGACCGCTATCATCATCTCAGTCCTAATTCCGCAATGACGGAATCAGTTACGGCCGGTGCCTTGAACATCCAGCTCGGCGGCGATCATTTTTATTTCGGTAAGCTCGTCCACAAGGAAACCATCGGCGATGACATCCGTCCGGTGTGCCCCGAGGATATAGTTACCACCAACAATTTACTGTATATGACGGCTGTTCTCAGCCTGTTGCTGTTTTCCTTGATTTTTTTGGTGAACAGTCTTATTTTGAAATGAAGCAGGTAGAAGATGATGTATAAATACGAACACGGTGGAGATATCTATACGGAAAAGCTGACCAAGGATGGTCGCCCCTTCGTAGATTATTCCGCCAATATCAATCCTCTTGGCCTGCCGCTTGGTATAAAGCAGGCCGTTCAACAGGCTTTAAAGCTTTGTATCAACTATCCTGATCCCTTCTGCCGCGAGCTGGCAGAGGTGACCGCAAGCTATCTGCAGCTGCCGCAGGAGTACATTTTCTTCGGTAACGGTGCGGCCGATGTGCTGTTCCGTCTGGCGCTGGCCTTGAAGCCCGGACGTGCACTGCTTCTGGCACCCACCTTTGCTGATTACGAAAAGGCTCTGCGTACGGTAGACTGCAAAATAAGCTATTATAATCTGCAGGAGGCGCGTGATTTTGCTGCTGACAATGATATTGTCGCTGCGATTACGCCTGAAACAGATTTAGTTGTTATCTGTAATCCCAATAATCCTACCGGCCAGCTGACGAGCCGTGAGCTGATGGTGCAGATTCTCGACAAATGCCGTCTGGTAGGAGCCCATCTTTTGATAGATGAATGCTTTATGGATTTTGTCAGTGAGGAAAAGGCCTTCAGCATGCGTGATTTGCTGGCAACCTATCCTGAGCTGATTATCCTCAAGGCCTTCACCAAAACCTTTGCAATGCCGGGCATCCGCTTAGGCTACTGTCTCAGCGGCAGCAGTGAGCTGAACACAGCACTGCATCAGAGCGGTCAGGACTGGAACGTTTCCATTCTGGCGCAGGAGGCAGGCAAGGCTGCTTTAAAGGAGCACGAATATCTGGCTAAATCCTTTAAGCTGATTGAGCAGGAGCGCAGCTATCTGCGTAACCAGCTTACGGCTTTGGGTGCCAAGGTGTACGGCTCGGAGGCCAACTATATTTTCTTTTATCTGCCGCAGCCGGAAAATCTTCCGGAGCTGCTGCATGAGCGTGGCTATCTGATACGTTCATGCGCCAACTACCACAACCTGCAGGCAGGCTATTATCGTATCGCGGTCAAAACGAGAGTGCAGAACCGCGGTTTAATCAAAGCACTTAAGGAAGCAATAAAAACATGCGCTCTTTACTAGTATTAATTGATGGCTTAGGTGATTCCCCGATTCCTGCATGGCAGGGACAGACTCCCTTTGAGCATGCGGTGCATCCTGCGATGGATGCGCTGGCTGCTTCCGGGACACTTGGGAGCCTCAGCATATGTGAAAATGACATCATTCCCGAAAGCTGCAGCTGTATTCTGCGGCTTCTGGGTGTAGATAAAAAGGATATACCGCATAACCGTGCTTATCTGGAGCTGTTGGCGCACAACCGTGATATTTCTGAATATGAAATGGTGCTGCGCTGCAATCTGGCTGCTGTTGATGCTGACGGCCGTCTTGCTGCCTTCAACGGGCAGGGGCTGACGCCGCTTGAGATGCAACAGGCTGCCAAGCAGTGTGACGGTATCCTTAAAGATATAGAATTTATCCATCTATCTGAATATCGTAATCTTTTAGTGATGAACAAGGAGGCCGGCGTGCTGAACTGCGCTGTAGAGCCGCCGCACGAAAGTGTAGGCGGGGATGTAAGCGCTTTGCTGCAGGAGCTGCGCAGTAAGTCCTTGTCCATTAACTATTTTTTGCAGGAGTCGGCAAAACGGCTGCAGCCCTTTGCCCGTGATGGCCTGCAATATATTCTGTATCCCTGGGGACCTTCAGCCCGCCAGGTGCTCCCTTCCTTCGACAGTCTGCACGGACTGCGCGGTGGGGCGGTGTGCAAGGCAGAGATTGTCAGCGGCATCGCCAGAGCCTTGGGCATGGATGTAATAACACCGCCGAATGCAACCGGCGATGTTGATACTGACATTATGGCGAAGGCTGAAGCAACGCTTGCTATGCTGCAGCAGGATGATTTCGTTATTGCACATTTCAACGGCAGTGACGAGGCTTCGCACCGCTATGATTATCAGGCTAAGGCTGATTTTATCAGCAGGATAGATGCCCAGTTTTTACAGACTATAGCAGCAAAGTATCATGAACCACTGAAGCTTATCATCTGCGGCGACCACGTTACCAGCTCGGTAACAGGCAAGCACGGTGATGGCTGCACGCCTGTGATTGCAGGCTATCTTAATACCACAGGTCACAGTATCAGGCTGCAAAGCTATCGTGACATACTGGACTTTTTGATGAAAGAGAGTGATTAAAGTGGCAAAAGCACTTATGATAGTAGGTACCATGTCCAATGCAGGCAAAAGCCTGGTAACAGCAGGTTTATGCCGTGTATTCAATCAGGACGGCTACAAGGTAGCACCGTTCAAATCCCAGAACATGGCGCTGAATTCCTTTATCACCGCCGAGGGTGCGGAAATGGGACGCGCACAGGTTGTGCAGGCTGAAGCAGCCAACATTGAGCCCAGCGTACTGATGAATCCTATTCTGCTGAAGCCTACCAGCGACAGCGGTTCCCAGGTTATTGTCAACGGCGAAGCAATCGGTACCATGAAGGCCGGCGAATATTATGCAATGAAGCATACCTTGCGCCCGGAGGTACAGAAGGCGTTTGACACGCTGGCTTCCAAATTCGATATCGTCTGCATCGAGGGTGCAGGCAGCCCGGCGGAAATCAACATCAAAAAGGACGATTTTGTCAACATGGGCATGGCTAAAATGGCTAAGGCTCCTGTGCTGCTGGTAGCAGATATTGACCGTGGCGGCGTTTTCGCTTCCATCTACGGCACGCTGATGCTGCTGGAGGACGACGAAAGAGCCATGGTTAAGGGTGTTATCATCAACAAGTTCCGCGGTGACGTAGAAATCCTGCGCCCCGGCCTGAAGATGATTGAAGAAAAAACAGGCGTACCTATCGTAGGCGTGCTGCCGATGCTGAAGGTTGATATCGAGGATGAGGACAGCCTTTCCGAGCGTATCAGCGGCCGCAGCGAGGTTAAGCTGATTGATATTGCAGTTGTACGCATTCCGCGTATGTCCAACTATACAGACTTCAACGTATTCGAGCTGATTCCCGGCGTATCCCTGCGCTATGTAACAAGTGTACGCGAGCTGGGCCAGCCGGATATGATTATTATCCCCGGTACCAAAAATACCACCGGCGACCTGAAATGGCTACGCCAGAGCGGTATGGAGGCTGCTATTTTGAAGCATGCTAACAGCGGTACCGTAGTGTTCGGTGTCTGCGGCGGTTACCAGATGCTGGGCAAGCAGATTTCCGATCCGTACGGCGAAGAGGACGGCACCGGCAAGGCCAACGTTACTCCTGGCATGGGCCTGCTGAACATTGAAACCACCTTTATCGAAAAGAAACGTACCATCCAGATGGCCGGCAAATTCGGCAAGGTGCAGGGCATTTTCTCCGCACTGAGCGGTCAGCCGCTTTATGGCTACGAGATTCACTCCGGTGTAACCGAATTCCCGGAGGAGGCAGCACTGACCTCTATCAGCCCGATTCACGAGGATGGTGAGATTATGGCTGAAGGCTCTCAGAACACCGAGGGCAAGCTCAATGTTTACGGCACTTATGTACATGGCGTTTTTGACGGCGATGGCATTGCCGTAAAGATTGTCGAAGCGCTGCTGGCCAAGAAGGGCAAAAAGATGGAGGACATCCAGACCATCAACTTTGCGGAATACAAACGTCAGCAATACGATATTCTTGCCGACAGCATCCGTGAAAACCTGGATATGAAGAAAATTTATGAGATTTTGAAAGCAGGTGTCTGAATGAAAGACGGTGGACTCATTCATATTTATTGTGGCGATGGCAAGGGAAAAACTACCGCTGCTATGGGCTTGTCAATCCGCTGCGCAGGCCATGGCAACCATGTGCTGATAGTGCAGTTCCTCAAAAGCAGGCCGACAGGCGAGCTTGCGAGCCTGGCACTGCTGCCGAATATTGAGGTAATGCGCGGTAAGGAAACAAAGAAGTTCACCTTCCAGATGAACGATGAGGAAAAGGCAGAGGTTAAGCGCGAGCACATGGTGCTTTTTGACAAGGTTAAGCAAAAATGTGCTCATGAGCATATCGACCTGCTTATTTTTGACGAAATCATCGGTGCCTGCAATACTGGCGTATTTGACCAGGCTGCTTTGGTCGAGTTTCTGAAGAACAAGCCGCAGGAGCTGGAGGTTGTTATGACAGGACGTAACCCGGCGCCGGAGCTGGTGGAGCTGGCTGATTATGTATCCGAGGTCTGCATGCGTAAGCATCCCTTCAAAAGAGGCATTCCTGCGCGCGTAGGTATTGAAAAATAATTTGCAGTATATCATGAAGAAAGGTAGTGTAAAATAATGCATTTACAAAATGTTTTACCCGCTGACATTGAAAAACGCAGTATGGAAATTATTGGCGAGGAATTAGGCCAAATTCATATTGATGAGGAGAAAATTGATATCGTTAAGCGCGTTATCCATACCTCCGCTGACTTTGATTATGCCCGCAATATGCTGTTTTCTGACGGCGTAGTAGAGAAGGCACTGGTTGCACTGCAAAAGGGTGCTACCATTGTTACAGATACCAATATGGCCTGCACCGGCATCAACAAAATGGGCCTGAGCAAGCTGGGCGCTAAGGCTGTCTGCTTCATGGCAGATCCTGACGTGGCTGCACGTGCTAAGGAGGCCGGCTCCACCAGAGCCGCTGCCTGCATGGAAAAGGCCTGCACCATCGAAGGCCCGGTAATTATTGCCGTAGGCAACGCACCGACTGCACTGGTTCGTCTGGACGAGTTAGTAAAAGAAGGTAAGATTAAACCGGAGCTGGTTATCGGCGTACCCGTTGGCTTTGTAAATGTTGTGGAATCCAAGGAAATCATCATGAAGACCGGCATTCCTTATATCGTTGCCCGCGGTCGCAAGGGTGGCAGCAACGTTGCTGCAGCTATCTGCAATGCGCTCATCTATAAGCTGACTCGCAAATAAATTCTTATTAAGAATTATAATTCATACGCCATAATTGTATATTAAGCTACAATTATGGCGTTAATTTTGACAAAATAGCAAAATAATTTATAATAACTTGACAAATCAGTTTTTATGGTATACGATAGTTTTCGTAACATATGACTGCTGGTTCAAGGATGAAACAGTGCTTTCTTTGGCACTGTTTTTTTCAAGGGTTGTAAAGCTGTTAGAAAATTAGAAAGAATAACAATATTGTCTTGATTCTTGCGGTTTTGTGTGATAAAATAAGTAAAGGTATTTTAAGAAGATGAGTAGAACTAATATTAACTTTCCTGAAAGGTTCTTAACCTATCTGGAGGTTGAAAAAAATTGTTCCTGGCATACTATTGAAAGCTATCAGAAGGATTTAGCTGCTTTTGCCGAGTTTATGTTGCGCCGCAAGGCTAAGCAGGATTTTTTCTGGCAACAGGTAGGTCCTTTAGATGTGCGTGGGTATCTCGCAGAGCTTAACGAAAAGCAGTATGCGCGCAGGACAATTGCACGCAGAATATCTGCTTTACGATCCTTCTTCAAATATCTTGTGCGTGAAGCGGTTATTGAATATAGTCCGCTGACCAAGGTGCGCACGCCTAAGCTGGAAAAGAAGCTGCCAGTTTTTTTAGACGAAATTGAAGTTAACGAGCTACTGATAATGCCTGATAAAAGCAAAGTATTAGGCGTTCGTGATCAGGCGGTGCTGGAGATGCTTTATGCAACCGGCTGCCGTGTATCCGAGCTTGTAGGCCTTACCCTGGAAAGGGTAGACCTCAGCAATCGCTTCGTGCTTTTGCTGGGCAAGGGTAATAAGGAAAGAGTTGTGCCGGTGGGACATACCTGCTGCGCAGCATTAAGCGGCTATTATCCCGTACGACAGCAGCTAATGCTCAAGTATCATGAGGAGCATGAGTTCATTTTTGTCAACAACCGCGGCGGCAGGCTTACGGACCGCAGCGTAAGGCGTATTTTAGAGAAATATATTAATATGCTGGCGCTGCATAAAAATGTCAGTCCGCATACGATACGCCATTCCTTCGCGACGCATCTTTTGGAGCATGGTGCTGACTTGCGAGCAGTACAGGAGCTTTTAGGACATGCGAATTTATCAACAACACAAATTTATACGCACGTTTCAAATGAACATGTGACTAATGTTTACAAGAAGAATCATCCGAGGGCATAATTTTTTTTAGGAGGGAAAAGAATGAAATTGTTGGAAAAGACAAGAAAGATTAACAAGCTCTTACAAAAAGGAGATAAGGTTGAGTTTAACGCTATTGCACAACTGCTGCGTGACGTTATCGAAGCAAACACCTACATCGTAGGCCGTAAGGGCGGCGTAAAGGGTTACGCGCTGATTCACGAGTTTGAATGTGACATCATGCGTGAGCAGGTGCTTGATGATATGCGCTTCCCGGAAGACTATCTGAGCTTCATCATGAGCGTTAAGGAAACATTAGCTAATATTCCTCATCAGAACCAAAACTGTTCCTTTGTTGCTGATACAAAATGTATTTTCAATGGCAAGATGACTACCGTTGTACCTATTTATGGCAATGGTGAACGTCTTGGTACCTTAATTGTTGCTAAATATGATGCAGAGTTTAATGATGACGACCTGCTGCTGGCAGAATATGCTGCTACTGTTTTGGGCGTAGAAATCCTGCATGACCGCGAAGCAGTAGTTTCCGAAGAAATCCGCAAGAAGGCGACTGTACAGGTTGCTTTCTCCACCTTGTCCTATTCCGAGCTGGAAGCTATTGTCAACATCATGGGCGAGCTGCACGGCAATGAGGGCCTGCTGGTTGCTTCCAAGATTGCTGACCGCGTTGGCATTACCCGTTCCGTTATCGTTAATGCACTGCGTAAATTTGAAAGTGCCGGCCTGATTGAGACCAAATCCCTGGGCATGAAGGGTACCTACATCCGCGTGCTGAATCCTATGCTGTTTGAAGAACTGAAGAAGAGATCCTAAGATTTTTGTAAAGCTTCTATATATAAATAACAAAGCCTGTCTGTTGTAACTGTTGTTGCAGCTGGCAGGCTTTCTTGTAAATGTGAATTAAATGGCGCTGCTGGCAGCCGCAACTATCGGTTGCGGCAAGGATGAGCCGAAGCTCAACAATAGCGATATCCTTAAGCAGAAAATGCCTGCTACCTGACGGTTTACTGGAGTTTTTGGTAATTTAAAACCTTTCTAATAATTCTTGACATTATCACGATTATCTGTTAATATAAGACCGTAAGATTTTGCACACCTGCCTGGAGCATGGTCACTGCAGCGTCACGAACGCCTTATGTATTATTGAGTAGTACATAAGGCGTTTTTTATTAAGAAGGGAGTTGAAGTAATGCAGACAAATGAATCAAGTCAAGACAGTGAAATCAAGCATGTCATCCGTAGCCTTTGTATGATGAACAACAGGTTTATGAATTTCATGCTTGACGACAACAAAGAAGCAGCGCAGGTTTTCTTGCGCATTATCCTGGGAGATGATAAAATTAAAGTGAAGAATGTCAGAATACAGAGCTTTATTCAAAACATCTACGGACATTCTTCGCAACTGGATATTTTAGCGCAGGATAGCAAAGGACGTTATTTTAACGTAGAGGTGCAGAGAAGCGATGAAGGCGCACCTGCAAGACGCGCCAGATTTTATAGTAGTATTCTTGATACTCACTTCCTCCAGCCTGGTAAGCTTTACGAAGAGCTGCCGGATACCTACGTGATTTTTATCACAGAAAAGATGTCTTGCACGATAATCTGCCACTGTATAATATCAGGCGCAGAATCGATGAAAATGCGAAATGCTTTGAAGATGGTTCGCACATTATCTATGTTAACAGCCAACGTCGAGATGATACAGCGCTTGGTAAACTGATGCAGGATTTATATTGCACAGAGCCAAAGAATCTGCATTACCATGAATTTGCCGAGCGCATGGAATTTTTGAAATACAGCAAGGAGGGCGAAGCAAAAATGACTGACGTAATTGAAGAATATGCTGCAAGAAAAGCCGAAGCAGTGGCAAAAGAGGCAACTGAAAAAGCACAGGCACGTAACGTTGAATTGGCTAAAGAGCTTTTGAGCGAAGGTGAAAGTATTGAAAGAACAGTCCGTCTTTCTAAACTTTCAGAAGCAGAGGTGCGTGAACTGGCCTCAAAACTGAGTGCGTAATATAACAACAAAGCTCCCCGATACGTTAAATCGTATCGGGGAGCCGTTTTTTAGTGTGCAAGCTTTTGGCCAACAGCAAAGGCCAGCGAGTTGTTGACGAACTGGTTCAGGCTGATGCCCTCACGCTCTGATTCTTCGGCCAGCAGGCGGTGCAGTGTTTTGGGTACACGCACTACGAACCTGCCGCTAAAACGGGGCTTCATATTTGGCTCATTGATGGGCAAACCGCGGTCGAGCATATCTTCAAGCCAGAGACCTTTTACCTCCAAGATATTTTTGTATGCTTCCTCAAAGGTTTCGCCATCACTCCAACAACCGGGGAGCAGGGGGATGCAGGCAAAGTAACCGCCGCCTTCATCTTCGGGAATAACGATGATTTCAACAGGATAGTTTAAGGACATGTAATAGTTAAAGTCTTTTTTCATCTGCTTCACCTTAACCTTTCTAAGATAACGCATCCTTTACTTATCATACTATATATTATATAAAAAATCAATTAGACAAAATCTGTCATAAAAAATGGCTGCTACGAAATTCGTAACAGCCATTGAACACGTTCAGTGTTTAATGCTTAGAGCATATTTGGTTATTTTGCACCACCGAAGAGATACTTTCTTGCTTCCAGGAACAGTGCAATTGCCAGGATGAAGAGTACAGAACCCAATGCAGCGGTAATGATATGAGCTGCCATGTTAGCGAAGATGATTTGTGCCAGTGCAACCAAGGTTACACAGAACATAAATGCCATCGGGATGAGAACCATCAGGTTGTCACGGCCAACGCTCTTCAGCCATACACCGACAGCCAACAGGGAGAGGGCAGCCAACAGCTGGTTAGCAGCACCGAAAATCGGCCAGATGGTGAGGTAGGAACCAAGGGACATATAACCGGACAGTACAACGGTAATCAAAGTAGCAACAAACGGGTTGGTGAGAACATTGCCTTGTGTTTCACCGGTTTTCGGATTAACCTTAGTGAACAGCTCCTGGAAAATGAAGCGGCCCAGACGGGTTGCGGTATCCAGAGTAGTCATAGCGAAAGCGGAGATGGTCAGAGCAACGAAGCCTTTAGCTACGCCGAAGGAGAAGCCGAGCTTGGTCATGAAGGTACCAACGCCATCAGCGAATACGTTTACAGGACCACCGTTTTTCAGCAGCTCGGTCAGCTTGTCGCCGCCAACATAGCCTACAGCAACAACTGCAACTACAGCCAGCACGCCTTCAAGCAGCATGGAGCCGTAGCCGATGAGCTTAGCATTGCCTTCGCTATCGAGCTGTTTGGAGGTAGTACCGGAGGATACCAGGGAGTGGAAACCACTGATAGCACCGCAGGCAACGGTTACGAACAGCATCGGGAACATCGGGTTGGTGCCTTTGCCGGAAGGATCAAAGGTGGTGAATGCCGGCAGCTGCATGGAAGGCTGATAAATTGCGATACCAACCAGAGCGAATGCGATGCAGGCATACAGCAGGAAGGAGTTCAGATAGTCACGCGGCTGCAGCAGAATCCAGACAGGAGCGATGGAAGCAACGAAGATGTAAACCATCAGGATGCAAACCCATACGTTTTTGCTCAGGTGCAGCGGATACATGTTGCCGATAGCGATTGCAACAACCAGCATGATAACACCGATAACGGTGCCTACGCCGAGGCTCAGACCGCAGCGATATACGGAGAAGCCGAAGATAACAGCCAGCACGATGAACAGCAGGGAAGCTGTTGCAGCCTGCGGGCTTGCTACGAAGGTAGCTGCTACGATGTTAGCGAAAGCAGCGATAACAACCAGCAGAGTTACGTATGCGAAAATGGAGAAGAGGAACTTACCGCTCTTGCCCAGAGTTGCATCGATAATCTGGCCGATGGTTTTGCCATCAAAACGGATGGAGGAGTACAGAGCACCAAAGTCGTGCACGCCGCCGAAGAAGATACTGCCGATTAAAATCCACAGCATTACAGGAACCCAACCGAATACAGCAGCGGTGATAGGACCAACGATAGGACCGGCACCGGCGATGGAGGAGAAGTGATGGCCCATCAATACAGCGGGCTTGGTCGGCATATAGTCGATGTTATCGCACAATCTCTCAGCCGGGGTCTTACGGGTAGGGTCAACACCCCACTTTTTACACAGCCAGGAACCATAGGTTACGTAGGCAACAAAGAAGATAACCATTGAGCCTACAAGCAACAATAAACCACTCATAAATAACATCCTTTCTTTCCCTTTTGCATCATTGCAAAATAAACAATTTAGAAAATAATAACTACTAGTGCACTCTATATCTCGTGTGCAACATAGAAATAGTATACCACATTTGCTTCTAATGTCAACGAATTGTCACAGAATTATTTATTAACTTAAAAAAAAGAAAAAGCTGTTAAGATTTGTACAGAATGTGCAAATACTTAACAGCTGTATACGATTTATTTTTTCCTTGGAGAAATAACTTGTCTAGTGTGAAGCGACAAGCATTAAGCTTTGGCAAACTCAAAGAGCGCCTTTTCCTTAGCGCCTGCTTTGTTGCAATAAAGCCTCTGCGCCGGGATGTCTACAATATATAAAGCTAGATCAGACCAGCCCTTCAGGGTGAAGCAGTAGTCCTTGTGCTGCCTGAGCTTCTGCAGGTCTGCAAGAGTTTTGTCATCAACTCCTGCTTCGCAGATAAACACCAGGGCATAGATGCTGCTCATGTGCTCGGTAGTGGTTTTGAGCGCCGCCATAGCTTCCTTGGTGAACTGCAGATAGGGCGCAGCCATTTCTGCAGTGAGCTGCTTGTCGAAGCGTGCCGCATAAAGATATTCGTTGTGCTGCACACTGTAGGTCTTTAAATTAGGTATGATGAAATAGCCTTCGTCCGCAGCGTTCAGCTCTGCCGCAAGGACGAACGCCGGAGCCTTCGGCAAAGGCTTCTTATCGTAATAGTGAGCAAGACGCTGCTCCAATTGCTGTAAATATTCCTGTCCGTTCATTATTGCTTACTTCCTTTGTTATTCATGATCAATATTATCAGCAACCTGCAGGATACAGGCACAAAAACCCTGCTCCGGCTGATAGCAGTAAATGTTGAGCTGTTGGTCTATCTCCGGACTGTAATCGTGGATAAGATGTTTTGTTCCGTTGAGGGCCACATCAGCATAGGTCACCAGCCATTTTTTGTCACCGTTGCGAAAAACCTCATAGAAAGAACGGTTTAGCATTTCTTCTACGGGAACTCCCTCAATGTGTGCCATTTCCTTATTGCAGTAACGGAAAACAAAGTCTACACCATGGCCATTGGCATCAAAAACAAGCTCGATGATGCAATATGCCAGAGGCATGTCATCAAGCAGGGTGCATTTTTCCAGAAAGCTCATGGGTGCTGCCTGCGGCTGTGCGTCCGGCAGAGCATTGATACCCATTTGCTTGCGCAGCTGGCGGTGGGCGCTGAGGTTGCGCTTGCGTCCCTGAAAGGTTTGTCCGTCAGACATGGTATAGACGCCATCGCTGCTGATATTTACGATTCTTGCTTTGTTCACGGCAATTCCCTTGTTGATGTTCAGAAAGGCATCCTCCGGGAAGAGCGCTAGAAGTGTATATACGGGAGCGAACAGCTCAAATTCCTCGCCATCATCCCGATGGATGATGGTTTTGCGGTCACGTCGATAGATATAGAGAATATTATCCGCACAAAGCTCTCTCTTTTTAAGCCACTTGTTCCAGTCAGTCATTTTTTCCTCCGTTTCTAGCATTGGCTGATTTTATTGTTCTAATTATAGCACAGGATGCATGATGAGACAATAAATTATCTTAAAATCAATTTACCGTTGAACTTTAGACGATTCGATTAGCCAATCAACGGCCTAATCACTCATATGATAAAAAAACTTATTAAATTATTGACGTTAAGACAAGATGGTTTTATAATTAAAGTATAAGGTTAAGTATAACCTTATGCTTAACTATATGTTCTGTTTCAATAAATTACTAGAATATATCTTACTGCGAGCAGGCGGTCATAACCTTTAGTTAATTGCTGTTTCGCAGAGGATGCTCTAAGATTAATTTAGAAGATTATTGCTTTTTTATGCATATCGGCTAGGCATTAATAAGGAGGGAAACTAAGATGAAGGTTAACCGTAAATTCCTGCGTAGCGCAGAAAGGCTCAGCTTGAGCGCTATTGCGAAAGATTCCACTGCACAGAAAATTGTCAGCGCTGTTACGGCCATTGGCTTTGTAATGCAGCCTGTAGCTGCACTGGCGAGCACTATTACAAGGGCGGATGGTAATGCCGTTAAATTTAATGAAAACGGTGTTGCTGACATTTTTGCCAGTCAGGTTTTCAATAATAATGTAGCAATTAACCAGTTTAAAGAGTTCAAGCTGGACGCTAATAATATTGCCAATATGTACTTTGGCACGGATGTAAACGGCAAGGTTGGTAATCTGGTTAACTTTGTTGATTCACGCATTGATATCAACGGCACAGTCAATGCGATTCAGAACAAAAAGATTGGCGGTAACCTTTTCTTCTTCAGCTCCAACGGTATGGCAGTTGGCAAAACCGGTGTGATTAATGCCGGTGCGCTTTACGTTGCTACGCCGACTAAGACTGCCTTTGATGAATATAAGAAACTTGGTACTGAGGATAAGTTTAATACTATAATCAAGGATGAAGGCTTTGCCCAGATTCCTATTAACGCCAGCGGCACCATCAACGTTTTAGGTAAGGTTAACGCTGTTAACGCTGTTAATTTGCGTGCTGCCAAGATTGGCGTAGGCAAAAATGTAAGTGAAAATACTATAGGTGATGTAGCTGCAGGCGCAACGGCAACGGGTGCGTCTATTAGTACTGGAGTTGTTAATTTTAAGGATATTGTTAATACTAATAAAGTTAAATCCGGTCTGTCTGGTACTGCACTTACTGCGAAAAAAACGGGCAGCGGTGATATCGTCCTCGCAGCCTCTAACAATTATAATGATAACTACAAAATGCTTGATGACTTCAGTAAGATTGCAGGCGCTAAGGTGGAAGCCGAGCTTAGCGTTGCCAATGGCGCAGAAGTAAAGGCTACAGGCAATGCCAAGCTAAGCGCGCAGGCGTTGAACAATGTTGTAGTTGAAAAATCCGACCAATATAAAGAAAATTATACTCCCTCCACTACTACCAATTCCCATCTTTATGGGCAGATCGTTACTACTAATGCCACAGTCAATGTTGATGGCACTGTTGAAGCAACGCAGGTTGATATTACTGCCGATGCAGTTAACCGTTATGTGAGCGCGGAAAGCAGCGTGCTGAACGCCAGCAACGTTACTTCTAATATTGTGGGCGCACTCACAGCTAACCTTGATGCTTCCTATGCAGTTTTGAACAGCAAGGCTGAGGTCAACGTAGGCCAAAGTGCTGAGATTAACGCCACTGGCAGTGATACTGTCAGCGAGGGCAAGGTTGTTAAGCCTGCGCTGAATATCAAGGCGAACAGCAGCGTGGAAGCCGGCGCTGGCGCCAGCACTGCTTTGCTGAAGGTTATGAACGTGGCAGGCACCAACATCATCCCGGCGGCTGCCGTAACCTACAGCCAAACACATAATGAGGCAGCAGTAAATATTGACGGCACCCTTAAATCCACGGGCGGTACGTCCGTTACTGCCTTGGCCGACAGCAAGGTGAACAGTGAAGCCAAGGCCACCACTATGGATGTTTCTGAAAACCCTAATTTGGGTGATGTAGCGTTGAATATCACTACGGGTGACAACAAGAGCAGTGTTACCATTGGCAAGACTGCGCAGATGACTGAGCTGCAAAAGGACGTCAACATTGAAGCGAAGTCTGTAAACAGTGTGATTACCAAGGCAGAGGTAAGCACAGGTGAAAAGGCTGTAGTTGCTACCGCTGTCAACGTAACTGATTATGACAGCAAGGCAAATGTCAACATCAATGGCAATGTAAGCAGCAAGGATGGAAGCCTGTCTGTTAATGCGGAAAATGTTTTGACGGATAATACTGTCATTGCCAACAACGCTATGGGTTCTTCGGCATTTATGAAGAAGATTGTTACCAATATCAAAGGCTCTCAGTCCTTAGATTCGCTTATTGGCGAAAACGGCGCTAAGGATCAATTATTGGGCGGTATTAAAAAATGGCTGGCCAACGCCAAGTACACGCCGCAAAAGCTGAAGGATAAGCTTAACGCGCCGTCTACACCTTCTGCACCGACGGAGCCTAAGCCGTGGGATAAGCTGGCTGATTTCATGAGCACCGGCGTCAGCGTGGGCGTTGCAGTGGAAAGCAATACTGCTGATGTAAAAATTGGGCAGGGTGTTGCGCTTGCTGCCAAAAATGATCTTAATATCACTGCTAAAAGCGTTATTGAAGATACCCAGATGCAGGTTACCGGCAAAAGCAATAACTATGACAAGGATGTAGACAACAAGGCGCTCGTCAATGCGTCCGTGCTTTACAGCAAGCTGGATAATACTGCTACCGTCACTGTTGCCGGTGGCGAGGAAGCACAGAATCCTGACAACGCTACCAACGTTACGCTTACCGGTGGCAAGGTAAATATTGCGGCCAACAGCAGCTTTGAATATAACCGTATCAACCGCATGGTGCAGGAGGTTAAGGATGCCTGCGCCAAGGTTAAGGCTGCCTATAAAGGTGAAAATCATGCTGATATCGAAGCTAAGGCAGATGCCTTGAGTAATGCAGCAGATGCTTTCTTTAATTATGCCAAGGATAACTGCTTCTCTTCTAACGGTGGAGAGCAGGTGGACTTCATGGACCTGTTCGGCGGACAAAAGTATAAAGATTTCACTGCTGCTTGCAGCGCTTTGACCAGTGCACTGGGTGATGAAGCTAAGAATATTGCTGTAGGTCCGATTAATGTAGTGAGCGCAGCTGCAGCCTTTGCTAATCCCAACAGCTATCTTAATTTCTCGGCAGGTAGTGCTAACGGCGGCAAGAGCGGCCCTGGAGAACATGAAAAGCCTGCTACAATTGCGCTGGCAGGCAGTGCAGTAGCAACGGATATCAGCAATAATGCGCGCATATTAATCGGTAAGAACGCTAACATTAAAGCTGGTAACGAGCTGGCAATGAAGGCTGCATCGAAGCAGTTTGATGTATCGTTGGCAGGTAAGCTCGGCCTTAATGGCGGTGGTAAAAACGCAGCTGGCGGAACCTTTGCCATTGGCCTGGCTGATGCCAACAGCCTTGTTGCGGTAGCACAGGGAGCGAAGCTGACTGCAGGCTCTATAGATATAGGTACGGAAAATAAAATTGACCATATCCAGCTGTCGCTTGGCGCAGGCAAAGGCACAACCAGCGGCGTCAGCGGCATGGTGGGATACCTTGAGGGTGCAAGCAACAGCCTTGTTTCCGTAGATGACGAAGCAGTTATCAACGCAGGCACGGGCGCAGTCAACCTCAATGCTAAGAATGATACCAATGTTTATAGCGCAGCTGGTGCTGTGGCTATGGGCGAAAATGCAGGCATTGGTGTGGCAGCAACGATTACCAATTTTGACCGCTATACCTATGCAGCGATTGGTGATAATGGCTATGCAGCTCCTCCGCAGGCTACAACTGAGCAGGGCGAAAGCGGCAGCGATAGCGGTGATAAACTGGGCGAGGACGCAAATGCGGACCGCAGCAAGGAAGCCGAAAAGCTGGCGAATACTGCTGCCGAAAAACGTGCAACTCTGCAGCAGCTGGTGCAGAATGCTTCCGGTCTGCGTCAGGGTACGGACGGCGATACGACATATACAGAGCAGGCAGACTTCTTCGGCTCTAAGACTGCTGATGGCACTAAAGGCACTATCAATGCAGGCTCGTTTAAGGTTAATGCTGAAACCGGCGGCAAAATTATCAATGTTGCTGTTGCCGGCGGCGTATCTACCGCTGATGACAGTGGTGAAGTTGGTATTTTTGACAAGCTGGGTAATTTCGTAAGCAACAAGACTAATGCTCTTACAAATAAGCTCAATGCACTTGACCATAAGGTAGCAGGAAAGATTAACGGCCTGATGGACCGTCAGACCGAAGCGCAGAAGGTATTGCCTACTGACCAAAAGCCTACCGCTACTCCGTCCGGGCAGCAGTCCTCCGTAACTATTGCTGGTGCAGGCAGCGCAGCAATTAATCTGCTGGATGGCGATACCGGTGCACTTGTGGACAATGTTAAGATTAACATTGCCAAGGACGCTACTAACGGTAAAACTATCACTGTAACTGCTAAGGACACTGCTATGATGGTGGCTGCCGGTGGTGCTGCAGGCATCTCCTGGAAGAAGCTGACTAAGGACAATAATGCGAACAGCCATAATGCAGCCTTTGGCGGTACTGCTGCTGTAAATGATATCGATTCGCAGACCTTGGCGGTAATCAGCAACAGCGAAATTGAAAACGCTGCTGCGATTATCAACAATGCGCAAAAATCCGGCTCGCTGGCAGCTGCAGGCCTGGGACTGGCGCTGGCGAAGAATTCCGGCGGCAATGGCGGCACTAATATTGCTGCTACCGTCAATGCGTCGGTAAATATTGCAGATAATACTGCTTATGCATTGCTGCAGAATAATAAGGTTAATAATGAAAATGTAAGCGGTGAGGATAAGCGTGCAACCTCCATTACCAATACAGCTTTTGATAACGATATCCAGATAACCGGCGGCGTGAATACCAGCCTTTCTATTGGTGGCGATAACGCTTTTGTCGGCGGCGCGACTGTGGCCTACGGTTCGCTGAAGAATGACGTGCAGGCGGCCATTTTAGGTGGCACCTATGACAAGATTACTACTGCTGATGTCAAAGCGACTACCAACATGACGCAGGTTGGCGTAGCTGCCAACGTGAGTGTAGCAGGCGGTGCCAAGACCTCCTATGCTTTCTCCGGCAATTCCGCCTACAATAAATTGGATAACTATGCCAATGCAACGGTTGAGGGCGTAACACTGACCGGCGAAAGCCTGAATGTTGCAGCCTATGATACAGCGGAATCTGCCAACACGCAGGCTGCATATCTCAAGAAACGCGGCCTCGATGCTGACGGCTCTGCATATCTGGAGCAGGTGAAGCAGGCAGCAGATGAAAGCGGCGACAGCGATAAGCCTACCAATGTTGATATTACCCGCGGCGGCAATGTGATTGTTACAGGCGCGGTCAGCGTAGGCGTTACCACCGGTAACGACGGCGGTAGCGCAGCTGCATCTGTAACTGTCAGCGATATTGATAATGATTACAATGCTAAGATTAAGGACAGCAATATTACGACTACCGGCAAAGGCAGCGGTGATGCTTTGGTCGGCACGAACGTTAATGCGGCAAGCCATACTGTACTGGCAGGCTTTGCGGCCGGTGTTGCCGGAACTGCAGGCAGCTTCGGCGTAGGCGGCAGTGCTAACTGGCAGTCGCTGAATAACGATATTACGGCAGCTGTTGAAAACAGCAAGCTTATTACGCCCAAAACTGATGTAAAGGCCGAAAGCGGTGCTTTGGCAGTGAATGTTGCAGGACAGATTGGCGTTACTGCCGGTTCCAACTCTAAGGTGGGCGCAGGCTTGGCAGTTGCCTACAATTCCTTGAACAATACTACCGGTGCGTATGTCAAGGGCAGCGAAATAAGCGGCGCGAATGATGATGCTAGCAGTATTCTTACTGTAGATGCAGCCAACAAGGGTAACGTGTACAGCGTCGGTGCAGCAGTTACCGCAGGTACAGCCAACGCTTTGAATGGCGTGGTTGTTGTTAACCGCGGTCGTAATGATGTAGAAGCTGTTATTGACAAATATGACGGCAGACGTACGAAGCTCAACAACATGAGCAAGGTGGCAGTGAAGTCCTCGGATGACAGCAACCAGCTGGCAGTAGTGGGTGCGGTAAGCGTCAGCGCAGGCAGCAATGCTAAATTTGCGGCTGGCGGCAGCGTAGCTTATAACGAAATCGGCAATATCACCGGCAGCGCTGGCGAGAAAAAGCAAACCAACAAGGCTGCTATCAATAATGCTGATATTACCACTACTGACGATGGCAAGATTAGCGTCAATGCCGTAGATGAATCTACGCTGACGACTATTTCCGTAGGTACCTCCATTACTACCGGTAATGTGGCCTTCAGTGGCGCAGGCTCTGCTGCTATGATCAAGAAGGATACCGATACAGAGCTTGTTAATACCCATATCAATAAGGATAAGAATAATGCAGCGACTGTGCAGGCTACTGCTGACAGTAAGGGCAAGATTACTACCGTTGCCGTTGTTGCTGCAGGTGCTAAAGACGCTGCGATTGGTGCAGGTATTGCGGTTAACCAGCTTGATGCTGATACCAATACTACTGTTACCAAGGGTGAATACAAGGTTAAGGGCTTCACAGCTGAAGCTAAATCTGACAGCAGCATTCTTTCTGTTGGCGTAGCTGGCGGTGTTGCCAAAACTGCAGGTATTGCCGGTAACATCGGCGTAAACCTGCTGGCGAACGATACCAAGGCTGCGATTGACGGTGCCAAGATTAATGCAGACGGCACGCTGGCCGTAATTGCCAAGAGCAAGGATACCCTGCAGAATTTTGCAGGTGCCTTTGGTGTGGCGGCAGGCGGTCAGGCCGGCGTTGGCATGGGTGTAGCCTACAATGAAATCAGCGGTACTACTGAAAGCGTAGTTAAGAATAATGCAGAGCTGACGGCAGCAGGCAATGATGCAGGTGTGGCTGTCAACGAACGCAATAAGGATAATGATAATGTAGTCAGCGATAAAAAGCGCACCGGCGTTATCATCGCGGCTGATGCGGAGCACAACCTGACGAATGTAGCAGTCAGCGCTGGTGTGGCAGTCAGTGCTGACGTTGGCGTGGGCGTAGCAGGTACGGTTACTGTTAACCGTATTTTGGGCGCAACCAATGCCAAGGTAACGAATAGCAGCATTAATGCAGCATTGACCGACCGCAGCAAGGCAGACGTTTATGTAGCAGCAAACGATGCTACCAAGAGCGAAAGCCATGTAGGTTCGCTGGGTGTAGGCGGTGGCGCTGATGGTGGTGCAGGCTTCGGTCTGGCATCTGATACCGGTGTTGTCAGCAGAAATGTAACGGCAATGATTGACGGTGGCAGTGCGAAGAAGCTTGTCAACGGCAATAGCATCGACGTCGCTGCCTTGAATAAGGCGAAAATGTCCACCAACTCCTACGGTATTGCCGCAGCCGGCGGCGCTTATGGCGCCGGAGCCGGCGCGGGCACTGTTTCGGTTGCTAAGCTGGACGCAGAAATTACTGCTGCAGTAAAGAATATCCAAGGCACGAATAATGGTTTGGCAATTACTGCTGACCACGTTAACGATATTACGTTGCGCAGCGCTGCTGCCGCAGCTTCCGGTGCGCTCGTGAGCGCTGCCGGTGGCGCAGGCATCGGCGTAGTGGATGATGACAGCAAGACTGTTGCTGAGCTGAGCGGCAGCAAAGTAACGGCTGAAACAGGTGATATCACTGTTAACGCTGCCAACAAGACTGATGTGACAACAGCAGTCTTTGGCGTAGCTGCCAGCATGGTTGCAGGCGGTCTGAACGTAGCTGTAAATAATTTGGATAACACTGTTTCCACGCTGGTGAAGGATAACAGCAACCTGCAAGTACAGGGCACCTTCGCAGCGAAGGCAGATAACATTGTGAAAACAAGCTTTGTCAATGGTGCTGATGCAGTGGGCGCTGCAGGCGTTGCCATCGGCGTAGGCGTGAATACGATTGACACAGGCGTTATCACCGAAATCAGCGGCAGCAAGATTACTGCCGGTGCCATCGACGTGGCAGCAACCGAAAAGCTGGACGTTAAGCAGGTAGTAGAAAACGCTGCGCTCGGCGGACATGGCTACAGTGCAAACGTCAGCGTAACCACGATTGGCGCAGCAGCTGCGGACCAGTATGGCGACAGCGAAACTACGGATAGTGATAAAAAGGCAACCTTTAATACAAACGATATTCTCAATAAAGCAAATGCTGCAATTGAAGGCCAGGGAACTGTCGGCACTGTTACTAATAAAGACGGCAAGAGCAGTTCTAACGCTGCAGGTATGACCTTTGATAAATATACCGACAGCAACGGCCAGAAGCTGAGTGCAGGTCCTGGTACTACTGCCAGCAAGGGCAGCAGCAAGGCTGAGGGCGTGCAGGCGAAGGTTAGCAATTCTACGCTGCAGGCAACCGGCGATACGAAGGTCAACGCTAAGCGTACTGTTGATGCTAAGCTGACATCGGCGCAGGTGGCAGGAGGTATCGCAGGCAATGGCATTGCCGCTTCTGTTGCAGTTCTTGATGTAGAACGCAAGACCGGCGTAACCATCAACAATAACAGCAAGCTTATCGCCAAGAATGTAACGCTTGGCAGTGTGCAGGACGGCACGTCCAAGATTGATGCTTATCAGGTAGCAGCAGGCGCTGCTTTCGCAGGCAGTGCTGCCTACGCGCAGAACAGTCTGCATGGCGCTAATGCTATTACTATCGATAGGAGTACGCTTCAGGCTACAGGCGATAACAGCTCCAAAGGTACACTGACAGTTAAAGCAGAGGATACCAGCAGTGCAGCAGTACGTACTATCGGCGCAACTGCAGGCGCTGTGGCTGGCGGTGTGCTGGTAACTAATGCTACAAATAATAGCGATAATACTGTAACTATTGGCGGCAGCAAGTTGATTGCCGGCAAAGAGTACAGTTACGGTAATGGATATTATAATATCGGCAAGGTTGACGTTGCTTCTGTCAAAGCCAACAGCATTACTGCAGAAACCTATGGCGGCATGGTTGGCATTGCTGCAGCGCAGGGCATTGTTGCACTTGCTACAGATGCAGGCAGCAGCAAGGTTAACGTAACCGGTGCTTCCGGCTTATTGGGCAAGAGCGTAAGCATGAACGCAACCAATAAGCCTGCAGTACGCGCAGAGGCGCAGGCTTATTCCGGCGGCCTGCTGGCGGTAGCAGGTGTGGCAGTATCCAAGGCTAAGGCCAGCGGTACGGTAGAAGCAAAGGTTGCGGACGGCAGCAGCTTTGCAGCTGATAATGTGGAGATTACGGCAAACGTAACCACCCAGACTGCCAAGGATGAGAACAATAAAGAATATGCTATAGATAATGTAAGCGCTAAAACAATTGGTGCTACTGCCTCCGGTCAATACGCTGCAGGCTTCAACACTGCTTATGCAGAAAATGATATGACTGTCAGCGTTGATGTGGGTAAAGAGCAGTATAGTGTCAACGCTTTGAAGCTCAAGGCTGATAATGCTTCGGTTATTTCGGCAGATACCCTGGGTGTAACAGTGGGCGGTTATATTGCCAGCGGCAGCAACTGGTCTGATACTAAGACGAACCTGACGACCAGCGTGAAGGCAGCGGGCGTTAAAGAGAATGTATACAACAGCCTGGGCTCTGTAAACATCAGCAGCTCCGGCTACAGTGCAGTAAATAATGATGCCAATGGCTATGGCGGCGGTATTGTAGGCTTCAACCCTGTTGCCGCAAGGTCGCAGAATCAGATTACTACCAATACTACTGCTGACGTGAGCGGCAAGTGGCAGAATGTCGGCTCCCTGAGCGTTGCTACCAATAATGCGGATAAGCTGGATATTCTGGCGGACTCCCTGACGGCGGCCGTTGTCGGTGCCAGCGGCACAGAAATTAAAAACAATGTTACGCATAATGCCAACATCAACGTAACAGGCGATATTACAACCAGCGGCAAGCAGTCCTACATTGCCAACAACACGCTGAACCATGACGTTGACCTGAAGGGCAGCGGTTATGGCGGCGGCAGTGTCAACGTTAATGATATGGACAATGATCTGACATACACTGCTGGCGTAAACATCAACAATGCAACCTTGAGCGGTACCGGCAGCGCAGGCTCTATTGAGGCGCTTGCTTATACCGACGGCAAGATGAATTACAGTAATACGCTTAAATCTGCCGGCGTTGTTCCTGTTACTATCGCAGCAAGCAAGAATGTTATCACCTATAACAACAGCATCAATGTTAGTGGCAGTAATCTGTCGACGGCGAAGGCTGATCAGGATATCACCCTTGCAGCAACCGATGAAACCACTGCAACCTTTGATACTACTGCAGATACCCAGGGCGGTGCTGTGGGTGCAGCTTCTGCCAAAACAGATAACACTCTGAACCGCAGCAATAAGATTACCGTTACTAATGGTAAGATTCTCAGCACCAATGACGTAAATATTTACGCAGGTGCAAACCTGGACGGCATCACTTCTTCGCTGACCTATAACGTGCTGGCGGATGCATATAACAAGACGGCAGTTCCTCTGGCTACTGCTCCGAAAGCCAAGAACACGATGACGCAGGAAAATCAGGTAAGCATCAACGGCGATATCGACAGTGTACGCCACGTCAACTTCAAGGCTGGCAAGGGCATGACCACTGTATCGACCTCCGCCCGCGAATATAACATCTATAAGGGTACCAGCGGCAGCGGTTCCGTTACCTCCACAGCTTTGGGAGAGGTAACTCCGGGCGAAACAGTTAATAACTATGTGGATATTGCCAGCGGTAAAAATGTACGCGCAGGCATCCATAATAATCTGGAGCTTACCATCAGCGGCAGCACTAAGGTTACTAATCCTGAGTTTGACGCGAGCGGCAATGTTATTTCCGGTAAAGAAGGCAGCATAGACTTCAGCGGCATCAAGGTTGAAACTGGCGCAGGTCAGGATTGGTTCGATACCAAGCAGAATGTTACTGCAGATGTGGTTGAGCTGCAAAATGGTCTTTACGCCCGTCTGCAGGAAATTAATGACCTTCTGGGCCAATATGCTTCCACTTCTGACGAATACAGCATTTTGAACAGTGAAAGAGACCGCATCATCACCCAAATGGAAGAAAATGGCTTTGTCAAGACCAGCGTAGAGGGTGGCAAAACCTACAGAAGTATTTTCGATAAAATTTCTTTGCCGGCAGTTGATGTCAAGGATATCGTTGTTTCCGGCGGCAACATCAACATCGAGGCTGACAAGCTGCAGGGCAGCGGCAGCCTGACGGCGCAGGGTGCTAAGAACCTGACGATTAATAACAGCAGTGACCTGTACCTGAAGATTAACGACCTGGCTATCAAGGATAAGGGCGGCGTAATCCGCTACAACGATGCCGAGGTGAGCAAGGTTGATGGCTTCAATGGTACAATGAATAATGCTGCAGGTACTAACGCTGATCCGAAGATTACTGTCAAGAGCACTGGCATATCTACCAACGGTTTGACTAAGCCTGATATCGGTATCTTTGGTACTGTGCAGAACAGCACCGGTGACGTTTTAATCCAAAACAGCAATTACAATATCAACGTAGACGGCAATGCCAATATCAGCGCGCGCAACATTGAGCTGAAGGCTGACAAGGGTTCGGTAACGCAGAACAGCAAGGGCCTGCTGCTTATCGGCGGTGACCCGGTAACCAAGTACCAGTTCAGCGATGCTATTGCTAAAAAGATTCAAAGCTATGTTTCCAATCAGGCTGTTAATGGCAAGACTACGATTGACTGGCTGAGCAATATCGGCAGCTATCAGGCGTATAAGGACGCTCTGATTGCGCATAAGGACGATCTTGGCCTTACTGATGCAGAGGTTAATGAGATCAGGAATTACAGCGTCAATAAATCCAGCGGTATCGTTGCAGGCAACAACGTTTATATCAGCGGCCTGAATGTTAACCTGGATGGCCTGGTACAGAGTGGCTACAAGAATTTCAAGGTTACACTTGATAATGCAGCCAACAACAAAATCGGCAATCTGGATAGCGACTATGCGCGTAACCGGACTGCACTTACCGATCAATATGTTATGTCCAACGATAAGTATTGCGTAAGCACAAAGGCCGGCGCAGTTTATAACGCAGCAACCGGCGCTTACGACTATACTGTTAAGGTTTACTACAACCCTGCAACTAAGGAGCTGCTGACGGAAGCAATTGAACCTAACGGCGGTAAGATTTATATTACCGGCGCTCTGTCGAGCACTGGCAGCGGCAAGCTGCTGGCGATGGACGGTACTGCCAACATTGCGATTGATACTACGAACGCAGACCGCAATTTGCGGGTAAACAAAATCACTAATAAGGATATCACCGGCCTCATCAGCATTAAGGATACGCAGAAGAACACCTTGACTGAGTACACCACTGATGGCCAGAAGATGTCCGTTAAAACAACGCAGCTCAATAATAAGGGTAACGCAACCTCTACCAGCACAACGCAGGTTAATGGTTCTGCTACCACTTATAAACCGGCTGACGGTATGACGATTAACTGGACAGGTGGCACCTCCGGTGATAAGAAGATTATCAAGTGGCAGTATGAGAAGGACTTCGTTTTCTGGGGCCTGATCAAATACGGTACTACTAAGGACTTTGTCGAGAACGAGGAAGTTAAGAACGGTAAGACAGAGGTTTCTTCCTCCAGTATTACTGGCGCCGATCCGCTGGGACAGGGTACTGTTATTAAGGTAAACAATAACGCCAAGGAATATGGTGTAACGACTAAGGACTATAATAATCCTGATGAATCGACTTACACGCCTGTTGTCGAAAACAAGAAATATTCCGGTCTGTCAGGCAAAATCTTTGGCTATGGCAACTGCACCTATACCTGGACTGAAACCCAGATGCATTCCACTAGCAGCACCTATACGATTAAGGGCGATAAGCCGATTAACGTTGGCTTTATGACCGGCGGCAGCGGTGACATCAGCGTTAACAGTGCCAAGGATATGTATCTTGCAGGCAACATCAGCAATGCAACTAAGGCTGACGGCAGTGCAATCGGTAAGGTTACCTTAAACAGCAATGGCGGTGCTATCAGCTCTGTTGGCAGTGCACGCGTTGACGCGGATGACCTGACTGCTAAAGCAGCCAAAGGCATCAGCATCAATCACAGTGCGTTGGGCAACATGGCGAAGCTGAATATTGAAGCAACGACCGGTGACGTAAGCATTAATTCCGACCGTGGCAAGCTGCAATTTGTCGGCGGCAATAAGGGCGCGTTGAGCGGTAACCTGGTAATTAATGCAGCAGGTGACATTACTACAGCTAGTGATACTGTTTTGAACGGCAACCGCATTGATTTCACCACTCTTGGTGCGATTAACGCAGCGATTGTTCCCGGTCAGACGCTGACCAGCAGTGATACCATGTCTGCAAGCGTAAATGCCAACGCGTATGGCGATATTACGCTGACCAACAGCAACGGTGATATGCGCATCGGTCATATTGCCAGCCAGACCGGTGATGTAAGCCTTACAACCAGCGGCAGCTTTATCGACGCAGTAGGCGACAGCACCCTGTCCGACAGCGAAAGCAAGCTGCAAAAGTGGCAGGAGCTGGGACTGATTAACAGTAATGACAAGGCAGAAGAAAGCGCAGCATCTGCAGCGGCAGCCAAGAGCGAGCGTGTGCAGGCACTGGAAAAACAGGCACAACGTTTGGATGCAGCTAAGGTTGACAATTATAAAGCAGCAGCTAAAGCTTATAATGATAAGCTTGCCGGCAGCGAAACTCTCAACCAAGCGAAGAAGGCTTACATTGATGCTAGTGCGGAAGCAGCGAAGCTTACAGATAAGGATGCACAGAAACAAGCACTTACTAATGCTCGCAATGCTTATATGGAGGCCTTAAGAAAAGACAGTGTATTTGCTGACAAAGGCTATAGCGATGCTGAACTGCAGTGGATTATCAACTACGCAGAGGTTGATAACAGCACTGCCTACGGCTGGAGCAAAAATGAGCTGTTGTATGCTATTCAGGACAGCGTGCTGAATGCAGCCCCCGGCCAGGTACTTACAGTAGATAAGGCCAACGTTCAGGGCAAGAACATCAGCCTGAGCGCAGGCAAGAACATCGGTATCGACGGCGAAGCAACTAACATTGCCTACAGCGAGATGGGCAAGCTGGATAATCTTAAGCTTTTGGCACAGGCTAAGGCCGGTGACCTTACCTGGAATTATAAAGACAGCAGAATTGAGGTTCGTCAGCAGCGTCAGATTACTGTAAAGCTGGCAGATGGCGGCAAGCTGAATCTTAAGGCCAACACCAGTAATACTGGCAATACCGGTAATGTTTATCTGGCAGGCGTTAAGGATACTATGCTGGATATTTCCGGTACGATTAACACGACGCAGGACGTTAAGCTGCTCAGTGATAAGGGTATTCGCATGAACGACGGCAGCATTGTTGCCGATAACCTTATTATCCAGGGCGGCAATGGTGATGTAGGCAGCAAGGATGCCTTTATCAAGACTAATATCAGCGGCAATCTGGAAGCTAATACTGATACAGGCCATGGCGTATATCTGCATCAGACGGCTGCAGGCGGCAAGCCGGCGCAGGTGCTGACAATTCAGGATGCGGCAACAGGTACGCTGGTGCTCAAGGCAGATAACGGTATGCAGATGACTACGGAAGCAGGCAAGAATACCGGTTATCTGAACGCCAACAGCATTAACCTGCAGGCAGCCAACGGCGATATCGGCAAAGCTGATGACGGTATCCGCATTCTGGAAAATGGCGCTGTGATTAACGCTAAGGCAGAAAATGGTTCTGTTTACCTGCAGGGCGCAGGCACGAAGGATGCAGGCCTGGTAGTTGACAGCATTACTGCTAAAGGAAATGCTAAGCTCAACCTGGACGGCAATGTAAACTTCGGTAACGGCGCAACTAGCGGCAGCATCAACGCAGGCGGAGATGTAACTGTTAACGGTAACAATGTTAACCTGAACGCAGGTACTGTTACTGCAGGCGGCGCAGGCAATATCAACGCAGGTAAAGATGTGAACGTAACAACCGGCAGCATTACATCTGACGGCGCAGGCAACATTACTGCAGGTAACAACGTTAACCTGAACAGCAGCACGCTGACAGCGGGTGCTGATAGTGTAATTACCGCAACTAATGGCAATATCGCACTTGGAAGCAGTGGCATTACGGTGAACGGTGCTAACAACGGCTTGAAGCTGGATGCCAATGGCAGCGTAATGCAGGATGCAGCGGCTGCAGGTATTACTGCAGATAATCTGACAGTTGAATCCGGCGAGACGCAGCAGCTGCTCAGCAAGAGCAATAAGGTGAAGAGCCTAACGATTAAGGGTAAGAACGCAGGCAGCAGCCTGATGGTTAATGGCGTAACCAGGTTTAACGGTACGACGGATAATCTGCTGGTTACTGTTGCTGATTCTCATATCAAGGGCGATGTCCTGATTGAAAACTACCAGGCAGATACCGGCAAGATTACCATTAATTCCACTATTGATACCTCTAAGTATAATGATGAGCATACCGGTAATATTACGGTTACGACCGATGGCGATATTACTACGGCAGACGGAGTTGCTTTGAATGCAGCTGATAAGGTAAGCATCAATTCTAAGAAGGGTTCCGTTGCAACTGGCGGTAACGTAACTGCCAACAACGAAGTAGATATCGATGCAGCGAAAGACATCACTGCCAACGGTAGCCTCACTTCTACTAATGCTAACGTAGATTTGCTTGCAAGCGGCAGCATTACAACCCAAGGCACAGTAAATGCGCTTAACAACGTAATTGCTAACGCTAACGGTAATATCAATACCAATGGCGACGTTACTGCAACAAACGGTAAAGCAGTTCTCAACTCCAGCGCAGGTAGCGTAACTACGAAGAACGTAACTGCTGGTCAGGCAGTAGACATCGATGCAGCGAAAGATATCACTGCTAGCGGCAGCCTCACTTCCGACACTGCTAACGTAGATTTGAACGCAGGTGGTAGCATTACAACCCAAGGCACAGTAAATGCGCTTAACAACGTAATTGCCAACGCTAACGGTAATATCAACACCAATGGCGATGTTACTGCAGAAACTGGTCAAGCAAAGCTCAACTCCAGTGAGGGCAGTGTAACGACGAAGAACGTTAAAGCTAATAAAGATGTAGATATCGACGCAAAACAAAATATTACTGCTAACGGTAACCTCACTTCTACCCAAGCTAACGTAGATTTGAACGCAGGCGGCAGCATTACGACTAGCGGACAAGTTGAAGCTAATAACAACGTAATTGCCAACGCTAACGGTAATATCAATACCAATGGCGATGTTACTGCAACAAACGGTAATGCAGTTCTTAACTCCAGCGCAGGCAGCGTAACAAGCACAGTAAATGCGCTTAACAACGTAATTGCCAACGCTAACGGCGATATCAACACCAAAGGCGATGTTACTGCAACAAACGGTAATGCAGTGCTCAACTCTAAAGGTGGTAGCGTAAATACCCAGAACGTAACTGCTGGTCAGGCAGTAGATATCGATGCAGCGAATAATATCACTGCCAACGGTAGCCTTACTTCCGACACTGCTAACGTAGATTTGAACGCAGGCGGCAGCATTACGACCAGCGGCCAAGTTAAAGCTCAGCAGAATGTTGATTACAACGCTAAAGGCAGCATTACTACCGAAGATATTATCAACAGCACGGCTGGCAACATCCACCTGCAGACAGACGCAGCTAAAGGCGACATCACCTTCGGCGGTGATGTAACTGCCGAGCATGGCAATATCAACATCGATGTACTGCAGAACGGTAGCGTAACCGACCATGATAATAAAGATAATAAATTTACCGCTCTTGGCGACAAGGGTGATATCAACAGCGGCAACTTCGCACTGCACATCAAGGGTGCCGGAGATGTTGACCTGCACGAGATTTATGCTACCAACGACGCGCGTATCGACGTTGCCAAAGGCAGTCTCAAACTGGCAAAAATCAACGGCGATCTGGTAGCTCTGCAGCTGCGGACCGAAGGTGAAAAGCTGCAGGTTGATGAGCTTATCGCAGGCACCAAGATTATTGCTCAGGGCAGCGACATTGACCTTAACAAGATTCAGCAGCGTCTGGATGCTGACGGCCTTCTGACCATCGTTCCGGACGGCGCACAGCTTAATAAGCCTATTGACAACCTGAAGATTGGTGAGATAATTACTAATAAGGGTGTCCGCTTCGAGCATCTGTGGCTCAATAACGGCTCTATCAAAGTTAGCGAGGGCATGTTCCATATCGATAAGCTGGTAGTCAACAATGTTGCGCATTTCAGCAATAAGCATATGAAGACTGCTGTATGGGGCGCACCGCCGCAACGTGACGGCAGCGACAGCGTTTACTGGAACAACATTGCAGTGAACAACCCGGCAGATAATCTGACTGAATGGCAGCAGGAGGGTACTAACCCGGATAAATGGATGTACCTGCACTTCACTGCACAGCCGAACGTTCAGCACAGCAACGGCGCACTGCTTGACCTGCGTAATTACGATTATGTTTATGACCAACGCTTTACCGCTGTAGACCATATGCTGCAGCAGCTCAACGAGAACAAGGCAGAGGAATATGACATCAATCACGCACCGGATGTAGTACAATACTTCCGCTACGACCTGTATGACCTGGATGAAGACGATAACAAGAGTGAACCCGTAAAAATCACTGTAGAAGCATAGGAGGAAACGCTGATGAACAAAAAGGCAGAGGCTTTTATCAAATATCTGGATGATAAGAAGATTACCTGCTTTGCCATTGAACAGATTAGCGAGGATAAGCTGAACACAGTGGTCTTCCGTTCTCACATTGTTGTTGAAGGCCAGCGTCTGCCGACGCTGGTCATCCTGGACAGCAGTATTTATGGTATGCTTCGCGTGCAGCTGGCAGCAAATGCTGTCAATGAGACTAACGAAGTGGCTATTCTGAGGGAAATCAACAAGGTGAACCGTCAATATAAGGTGTTCAAATATTATCTTACAGATGACGGTTCACTCTACCTGGACAGTTGCCTGCTCTGCCAAAATGGCAGGCTGGAGGGCGACATGATTTATACCGTGCTGGATGTAATCATCAAGCATCTGGAAAAGGAATATAAAAAAATAATGCAGCTCATCTGGCAGGCTAATTAGTCTGCCGGATGCAGCAAAGTTATGTATATCAAAGGGGTGTTGACGATGATTACTAATAAAACAAGCTTGCTTCTGGTTACGCTTTTGCTGGGATGCAGTGCCGTTGCTTTTGCAGGGCCTACAGATGAGCAGGCAGCAGAATTCCATAAAAGCGGCCTGAACAACGCCGGTGTGGCAGCCAACAGAGCGATAGAGTATATGGAGCGCCAGCGTGTTGCCAAGCAGATTGCCGAGGACAAGGCCAAGGCAAGCAGCAAGGTAGAGCAGGGGAGCGAAAAGCCTGATTCGGAGCAGCAGGCGGCAGTAACCTTTAAGCTGGAAAAGCTTGAGCTGGATGAATCCACTGTACTGGAGCAGGCAGAGCTGCAGAAGCTGACGGACGAATATATCGGTAAAGAGGTTGGCGTCAAGGATTTGTACGAGCTGGTGAATAAAATTAACAAGCTGTATCTTGATAATGGTTACTTTACCTGTCGTGCAATTTTGCCGGCACAGACAATTAAAAACGGTACGGTAAAAATTGAGCTTATCGAAGGCAAAACGAATGCTGTTGAGGTGCAGGGCAACAAGTATACCAAAAGCAAATACATCAGCAAGCGTATGAGCCTGAAGCAGGGTGAGGTTGCCAACATCAACAAGCTGAATGACGATTTACTGCGCTTTAACGCTGCTAATGACGTGCAGCTGCGCATTTCTCTGCAGGCCGGCAGTGAGCCTGGCACTACGGATTATGTCATCAGCGCCTATGAACCGCAAAACATCACCTGGACTGTTTACAGTGACAACGCAGGCAGTGATACGAGCGGCGAATACCGTGGCGGCCTGTTCTTTACGGACAGAAGCCTGACAGGTGTGCGTGACGCGCTGACGCTGAACACGATGCTGAGCGATGGCACCAAATCCTTCGGCCTTGGCTACAGCAGGCCTTTAGGCCATAGCGGTACCAAGCTGAACCTGCAGTACAGCGCTAACAGCGTTCACATTACGGACGGACAGCTGGAGCCGTTGAATGTACGCGGTCATGCTTATGCCATGAACGTTGGCCTGAGCCAGCCGTTGGTAGTGACGGAAAAGACTCGTACTGAAGCAACACTTGATTACGGCCAGCAAAATTCCAAGACTGATTTCAGCGGCCAGCATTGGCTCGATGATACCATTAAAGGCGTTACGGCAGGCTATTCCGTAACTAATTACGGCGCAAGCTCTGTTATTTACCAAAAGCACAGCTTTAACGCCGGTACGCATACCAATATTGCCGATAAGGACAAGGATTTTTCCCTGTACCAGCTTAACGGCCTGTACCAGAAAATGTATCAGCATGGGCAGCTTTTGAGCCTGCGCCTGGACGCACAGCGTGGCTTCAATAACTATCTGCCTTCCGCCCGCCAGTTCTACATTGGCGGCATGTACAGCGTACGCGGCTACAAAGAAAGCCTGCTTGGCGGCGACAGTGGCTACAGTGTGGGCTTGGAATATTCCGTGCCTGTGACTAAGGACAAAAAGACTAATGCTTTCGTCTTTATGGATCATGGTCAGGTCTTTGGCGACAGTGCCTTTGACAGCCATGTACTGACAAGCTGTGGCCTGGGCGTGCGCAGCAACATCACCAAGCACATAGGTGCTGTGGTAACATTGGGCGTGCCTTTGATTAAGGAAATCAATAATACTGATGTAGATTCAACTCACATCCATTTCATGGTAAGCGGTCAATTCTAAAAAAATCTTGTGTAATAATAGGACTAGGGAAACCCGGTCCTATTATTTTTTTCCTGTATATATGTAGGAAAAAGAAGCTTTGCCTGTAGCTGATATCCTATTATATGAAAAAAATTTCGATAACTGATGACAATTACCACAATTCAAGCTATAATAAGTATATAAACAAAAAATTATTTTACGAGGTGACATACAATGCAATTTCCGATAGTTTTAGGTGTTTCTGCACGTCACGCACATCTGTGCCGTGAGCATATGGATATTTTATTTGGTGAAGGCAGCGAGCTGCACGTTAAAAAGCCGATTGGCCAGCCTGGTCAGTTTGCTTCCGAAGAACAGATTACCATGGTAACTCCCAAGGATTCCATGAAGCTGCGTATCATTGGTCCTCTGCGTCCGGAAACCCAGATTGAGCTTTCTCTGACTGACGCACGCAAGGTTGGCCTTGATGCTCCTATCCGCAACAGCGGCGATATCGCAGGCAGCGCTGGCGCTAAGCTCATCGGTCCGAAGGGCGAGCTGGAGCTGAAGGAGGGTATTATCATCGCTGCGCGCCACGTGCATCTGTACCCCGAAACCGCTGAAAAATACGGCCTGAAGGATGGCGATATCGTTGATATCCAGACAGAGGGCGAGCGTTCCGTAACACTGCATAATGTTCTGGTACGTGCGGGCGTAAAGCATGCTGACGAGGTTCATATTGATACCGACGAAGCTAATGCCTGCAACCTGGGCAGCGGCGTGATGGTTAACATCGTCTACAATAAATAATTTCACTGTTTTTCCAACAAAAGGATGGTGAGTATATGAAAAAAATTACAGCCTTGGCGGCAGCGCTTGTTTTGTGTGCTGCGCATGCTTCAGCCTACGAAAACAGCTACGCAGGCTACAGCGTTAAGGACGGACAGCCTTACTATAAGCTGGAAGCGAAGAAGGTTTATGCGTATACCAATATTAGCAGCAAAAAGGCTTATCAGAACGAAGAGGATTTAAAAAATACCGCAGTTAATATTGTTAACTATTATACAGCAGAGGATATGGAGCAGATTTTAGGCGAAAAATTCTCTACTGCTTATTTTGATGCGGAATATGAGAAGCTGGCGCTTTTGGAGCGCTCCCAGCTTAATCCGAAAACCGTGCCTGCGCCGTTACTGGAGCTTGAAAAATATGCAGAGCACGACAGCAATGGTAATGTAACTATCCAAAGCAAGGTGCTCAAGGAGAAGCTGGACCAGCTTACTCCTGTAATCAAGGTAGGCAAGATTGCTGGTAAAAAGGCAATTACCATTTCTTATATCTATAAGCAATCTGATGTACTGTTTAAAATTGATACCAGCATGGTTTCTGCCAATGACAGACTTTATCTGCTGTCGACGGTGAACAGTGATCAGGATGTATACGCTCCGAAGAAGGACGAAAAGGCTGCTGACGCTGATACAGATGTTGATATCGATGATATTGAAGATATCGATACTGACGAAGCAGGCAGTGAGGATAAAGCAGCAAAAACAAAGCCTCAGGACGCAGCTTCTATAAAGGAAGCAGTAGAAAAGGCTATGCAGGTAGAAAATGTTGCTTTGCGCGACATTCCCGCAGAAACAATGCAGCGCTTTGATAAAGCACACACTGATCTGCTGAAGGGCTTTAAGGCTTTTGCTCCGACAAGCACACCGAAGGCCATCAGCTTTACTGATACTGCAGTCGGCAAAAGTGTGCAGCTGCCGGATGACTGGTTCTGTGGTCAGCTGAACATGCGATATAAGAATAAAGGCACCTTTTATCTGACTATGGCTTCTTCTATGAAGCAAATGCAGGAGGTTGCCGCAAATACAGATTATGACAATATCTATTCTGTATTTGCTATTCCGGCGTCTGATCCTGAATACCAGAAGAAGGTTACGGAGCTTTACACCAGCGGCATGCGCAATGTTCTGGAGCATTGGAATCATCTGCTTGTTACCGTCAGCGTAGATAATATTAATGACGCTGATGCTAAAGAGCTTTTAGCAACGCCTGTTGCCAACAAGCTTGCTGTGGAAAGCTTTATTAATGATGGTCTGCAGCGACTGAAGGGCTTTGGCAATGATTACTTTGCTTTGAAGGATTATAAGACAAATTTTGACTTCACAAAGGAAAAAGCTCTTATTAGCATCAATGCTGATACCCAATTGCTGAAGGATTTTGCTTATAACAACAAAATTTTACTAAGCTGCAACCAAAAAGCCGCTACTGCGATGCTTTTTATCAAAAAAACCGACGTTGAAACGGAAAAAAGCCTTGAACAGCAACTAAACGAATGGCACTTTTAATTACACGGGTGCAATGAGTTACAGTGCATAAAAATCTCACGTCTGAGAAAAGGAAAATTTAACATAATATACATTATCGGACGTAAAATATTATTTTGCAGTCTTTGCGGTAAAAAGGCCGTATTATAGACATGCTTATTTCCCAACTGAGGAAAATGCTGAAAAAAGCGTCAGATAATGAGAATTCTTTGCTTTTTGCTCCTCCCCCGGATGTTTTGAGAAGCTTGTAGCATTTTTATGTTAAATTAGCCACCGTGCGCACTGCTGTTTGACGAAATTACTTTTATCTGCTATAATTTGTATAAGGTAATCTATAAACAAATGATTGGAGGGTCTAAAATGGGAAGAAGAAAAGCGCTCCCGCCAGACTTTGATGGCAACTATACTGAAGAAATGTTGTCTGAACGCCAACGTAATATTTTAAAATTTGTCCGTACCTTTATTAATCATAAGGGTTATCCGCCTGCTGTACGCGAAATTGGTGCAGCAGTAGGTTTATCCTCCAGTGCCAGCGTGCATAATCATCTGAAGAAGCTGCAAGAGTATGGCTTCATTCAGCGTGATGCTGCTAAGCCGCGTGCTCTGGAGCTGATGAGCGAAAGCGATGCCTGGAGAAACAAGCTCCTTGTTCCGGTACCGCTGGTTGGCAAGGTTACTGCAGGTGTTCCTATTCTTGCTGTCGAGAACATCGAAGAGACCTATCCTATTCCTCGTGACCTGATTGGCTGCGACGATGATGTTTTCATGCTTTCCGTATGCGGTGACAGCATGATTAACGCAGGTATTCTGGATCATGACTACATTATTGCACGTAAGCAGAATTTTGCTAATAACGGCGATATTGTTGTTGCCCTGATTGACGGCGAGGAAACTACCGTTAAGCGCTACTTCCGCGAGCTGCGCAGTGTGCGCCTGCAGCCGGAAAACGATAAGTACGAGCCTATTGTAGGTTCTGACAACATTAAGGTGCTTGGTAAGGTTATTTCTGTATTCCGTATGCTCTAATAACCTGACTGTAAAATGCATGTAAAATGATGTCACTTTAGCGTCAAATACAAAAAACAGCTCTTTACAGAGCTGTTTTTTTGTTATATATTATAGTTATGAATGTGTGTAAACGATTTTTACAAGGAGATGACGCATATGTTACATCCATCTACTGATATTATCATGAACGCCCAGCAATTCTTTGCTGCGGAGCAGAGCGAGGCAAATCTGGTGAAGCTGTTGCATGCAGTCAGCGTAATGCTGCAGGAAGGTGCCGAGGTGCTCATTCCTACTGCTGCCGATGCGCTGGAGGGCCAACTGCTGCTGCAGACGCAGACTACCGAAAGCGGCCTGGAATACATGACTGCCTTCAGCAGTAAGGAATCCTATGAGCATGGCAAGCCCTGCAATGTTATCAGCCGTCCTTTAGTCAACTACTTTGAAGCTATCCTGCAAATGGACGGCATTGCGGGTATTATCTTTAATCCTGCTTCCCCTGCTCCCTTCAATATTCAAAACCGGATGATTAAGGAGCTGTTGGCTGATGCCAAGAAGAACAAGCAGCAGAACGCTATTTCCGTTTGGCGCGGTGATATTACTACGCTGGACTGCGACGCAATTGTCAATGCTGCCAACAGCACGCTTTTAGGCGGCGGTGGCGTTGATGGTGCTATCCACCGCGCTGCAGGACCGCAGCTTCTGGAGGAATGCAAAACCTTAGGCGGCTGCACAACCGGTGCTGCCAAGATTACCTATGGCTATGACCTGCCTGCAAGCTATATTATTCATACCGTAGGCCCTATTTACAACGGTAAGGTTGAACAAAGACTGGAGCTGGCCGACTGCTACAAGAACAGCCTGGACCTGGCGCGCAAGCATCATCTGCACAGCATTGCTTTCCCGGCGATTTCTACCGGTGCTTATGCTTATCCTGTGGACGAGGCTGCCCGTATCGCTCTTTTGACCTGCACCGAATGGATTAATGCCAATGTCGACTATGGCATGAGCGTTGTGCTTACCTGCTTCAACAACGGCGTTTATAACGCTTATCAGGAGCTGGTAAAACAGGCGCAGAACGGCGAGCTGGACTAAGTAAATATTGTTTTTCCGTATAACAAAACCCGTGATTCCCTTCGGACGTCACGGGTTTTTATTAACCTTAGCGTAAATTTACTAGCGTACAGATTTACGCATTGATGATATTGTTGAACAAAGATTTATTGGCTTCGATAGGCTGCTTGCCGCCGACTACGCAGATCAGGCCGTCGCTGAGCATGTCCTCTACTACCTTAGCCAGTGCTTGCAGGTCTTTATTGCTTACATTGAGGATTTCGTTGCGGATGCGCTGGCGCAGCTCAACGGGAACGTGCTTCAGATATTGCGCGGTTGCCTTGTCAAGACGCATGCTGTTGGTTAGGGGCTTATCCATCGTGCTGATGGTACCGATAACGTACTTGTTCAGCTCGCGTTCGGGGAATTCTTCGTTTCTCAGCCATTCTGCCAAACCTTGGTAAGCCTCCAGAGTTTTCGGCAGCTGCGGGTCGCGGTAGGATGCAAACACGCCTACGCCGTTCAGCTCAAAGCGTGCGGTAACACCGTAAGCGCCGCCCTGAATACGGATTTTGGTCCACAGGTATTCGTAGCTCAGAATGGTTTCCAGTACAGCCATCGCGCCCACGTATTTGTGACCGTGCTTAGCAAAGTTGCCGCCTGCAGCAACGTATTGTACCTTACCTGCGGTAGCAATAGCCTCGTTAACGGTGCCTACGGGCAGAACCTCAGCCTTCTCCCCTGCTTCTGCCTCAGACAGCTTGCTGATGAAATCAAGGCACTGTTGTCTTACTGTTGCCTGCTCTTTTACGTCACAGCTATAGCTGAGCAGGAAACGGTTCTTCTGGAAGAAGCGTTTGATTAACAGGCGCAACTGCTCCAGTACCTGCGGTGCCAGCTCGTCGAAGTTATCGGTCAGCTTTTTGAGGAACTGGTAATAGCTGAATTCATCCTGCTCGTTGACGCGTGCGCCGGCAGAGCAATAGGAGAACAGTCTGGTGATAGCAACGGTCTGACCGCGGTTGAAGAAATTGTCATCCCAATCGGTTTTCAGCTCGGATACCAGCTCGCGGAAGCGCTCCAGATCGTCCAGCTTGCTTTCCAAAGCAATGGCCTGCAGGATATCCAGCATTTTCGGCAGGTTATCGGTGAGGCATTTGCCTTTGGTGGAGAAGTAAATTTTATAATCATCCGTAGATTCTGCTTCGGTGAAGGCGCGTACAGCGAACGCAATACCACCGGTATACATGATGGCGTTGGTTGCCAGCTCCTGATAGCTGTAGCGCTCGGTGTTGAACTTGCCCATGATATCTGTGAGCAGATAGCACAGAGGCAGCTTTTCGGCTTCCATATCGGTAATATCAAAATAGAAGCTGGTATAAGCGATTTTATTGGTGTTGCGCGGAAGATACAGCAAATGGCTTGCGCCCAGCTCTTCCTCCTGCGTTTCAATCTTCTCTACCTCCTGCCTGATGTCGCTGCGCTTCAGTACAGGGATGGTTGCGCGTGCTTCCTCACTGTCGGGAGTAGCCTGCAGACGGTGCAGCTCGGCGCATTCGTCGATATGCTGCTGCAGCTCCTCCTGGCTCATCTGTGCTTTGATAGCGCTCATTTTGGCAGCAGCGGCCTCCTGGTCTGCCTCCTCCTTGCCGGGCTGCGGCAGCAGGGTTACCAGCACCTTATGAGTGTTATCCAGCAGATAGTTTTCGATAATGCTTTCGTAATAATTGGTTTTCAGGCCCTCGCGCAGTGCTGCGATATATTTGTTGTAACAGAGGCCATCGATCGGATTGCCGTCATACAGCCAGTTATCCATAACGCCGATGCCCAGAATCAGTCCCTTGGGATAGCCGCCGAAATCTGCCTCACGCAGCTTGAATTCCATGGAGTTGATGTTAGCCTCCAACAGCTTTTTATCAATACCGTTGATGGTGATGTCCTGCAGTGTTTTATAGATTACGCTGATAAATTTATCTCGTAGCTCCTTCTCACTGCCGCTGGCACGGATAGAAAATACCGGCTGATACATACTGGAGGTATAGCTGCCGTTGATAATCTGGCCCACACCTGCATCCATCAGTGCACGGCGCAGTGCGGAGGATTCGCTGTCCAGCAATGTGCTTTTCAGCAGGCTCAGAGCCATGCTGGTCTGCAGGTCGGTTGCCTTGCCTGTTACGATAGAAAGCTCGTGATATGTTTTGGCAGTGCAGTCCTCCTCTGCCCCAACCGGATAAAAGGCTTCGATATCCGCAGTACGCAGCAAGGGCTGCTGTTCTGCGATGGAGGAATCAACAGTGCCCGTCTTTTCAAAGCTGCTCAGATATTCGCTGTCGAGATATTCCAAGGTAGCGTCGATATCCATATCACCGTATAAATAGATATAGCTGTTTTCCGGGCTGTAATAGGTTTTGTGGAACTGCTCGAATTTTTCCTGAGTCAGCTGCGGAATAGCGTCCGGATAGCCGCCGGATTCAAAACGGTAGCAGTTGTCGTGGAACAAAGCCTTCATTGCTTCGTTTTCCAGATATGCGTCTGGCGAAGAATACACACCCTTCATTTCGTTATAAACAACGCCGTTGTAGCTCAACTCGCCGTCGAGGCTGTCCAGATTATAGTGCCAGCCCTCCTGACGCAGGGTGTATTTGTTTTGGTAGAAGGACGGATAGAACACAGCGTCCAGATATACGTCCATCAGGTTATGGAAGTCCTTATCGTTGCGGCTGGCAACGGGATACATGGTCTTATCCGGGAAGGTCATTGCGTTCAAAAAGGTGTTCAGAGAGCCCTTGACCAAATCCACGAAAGGCTCCTTTAAGGGATATTTGCGGGAGCCGCAGAGAGAGGAATGCTCCAGAATATGTGCCACACCTGTATCATCTGCAGGCGGAGTTCTGAAGGAAATAGAAAAAACCTTGTTATCGTCATCGTTAGCAAGGCACAAAAGGCGTGCGCCGCTCTTGATATGCTCCATGATATATGCTTGGGAGCTGATTTCATCTACAAATTGTGCTTGTAAAACCTTAAAGCCGTGGTATACGGCATTTATTGCTAAAGTCATTGTTGCCTCCTAAAATTTACACTATGGTATTTATTATAGCATATTTGCATATCTATTGTCTGAAATTCTTGTAAAAACAGTTAGCTGTTGCTAAAAAAGATTATCTCCTTGCCAAAAGCGCTGTTCTTGCCTATAATAATTAGTAGAATAGTCAGAATCTGGAGGGAGTATTCATGGAAGAAGCACGCTTTACACTGCGCATTCATCCTATTATTATGAATAAGATGAAGCATTTGGCAAAGATAAATGGTCGTTCAGTAAATAAGGAAATCGAACAGATTTTGAAAGGGGTTATTGATGATTATGAGCGCCAATACGGCAAAATTGAGCTGACCAAGGCGGAAATGCCAGGCTTCAGCACAGGCGCAACGGTTAAGGAAGCGCCGGAGCAGCCTATGGAAATGCTCTTCGGTTTGGATAATAAAAGCAAAAAATAATATGTAGGCTCCCCTGCCCTACGCTATACAAATAATTAAGGCACTACTGCGCTCACAGTAGTGCCTTTAGTGTTTATGCTTATTTTGCTATTGCGTGCTCCTTCAGCTCCAGCTTTTGCTTTTCTTCTACCTCTTTGATGCGGCAGCTGGCGAAAATAGAACCGGAAACATTGTGCCATACGCTGAAGATAGCGCCCGGAAGCGTAGCCAGCGGATTTGCGGCGAAGTTTGCGGTCGCCAGAGCAAGCGCCAGACCGCTGTTTTGCATAGCAACCTCGATAGCAATGGAGGTTTCCTTAGCGTAGGATACCTTCATCAGACGCGCCATGCCCAGTCCCAGTGCCATACCGATGCCGTTGTGCAGGACAACAGCCAGCATAACGATCAGACCGCAGCTCATCAGCTTAGCGGCATTGACAGCAACGATACCGTCGATAATGGTTACAATCGCTACAACGGAAACTAGCGGCAGAATACCGCCCAGCTTGACGATGGTTTCGTGGAAAAGGCTGTTTAAGATGATACCTGCAAGCACAGGCAGCAGTACAATCTTCACTACGGAAAGTACCATAGCCATAAAGCTTACCTCAACCCAGGAACCTGCCAGCAGGTACACCAGCACAGGTGTTACCAGCGGTGCAATCAAAGTCGAAGTGATGGTCATGCCAACGGATAAGGGAACGTCACCCTTAGCGATGTAGGCAATAACGTTGCTGGCGGTACCGCCGGGGCAGCAGCCTACGAGGATAACGCCCAGAGCGATATCAGTATCAAGATTCATCACTACAGCCAACAGATAGGCTGCCAGGGGCATGATGGTGTATTGCAGGATACAGCCGGATATAACCTCCTTAGGTCGTGAAAAGACGATTTGGAAGTCCTCGCGCTTGATGGTCAGGCCCATGCCGAACATTGCCGTGCCCAGGAAGAGAGCGGTATACTGCGGAATCCACATGAATTCCTGCGGATGCGTAAAGGCAATCGCAGAGGTGATTAAAATCACGACGGCGATGTACTTGGATAACAATCCGCTTACCTTGCCAATGATGTTTAAAACGCTGTTTTGCTCGTTCATATTAAATTGCCTCCTTACATGTATGCTGCCCTGGGGCAGTCACGCTGTTAATTGCCTCGAGCAGAAGCAATTACATGGGTATTGTACCACAAAAAGGAGGAAAAATCCATGCCCGGCTTAAAGTATCAGCAGGCCTCCAGCAGGTGCGACACCTTCACCTGCAGCTTATCGGCGATGCGGAATACCAGGTCCATACTCGGGCGCGCGCTTCCGTGCTCTATTTTGCTCAAATACTGCGGAGTAATGCCTATCTGCTCTGCGAGCATCCCCTGCCCCAGCTCCTGCATGATTCTGTAATAACGAATTTTTTTGCCCATTTCAACATATTTTTCACAATACATATATCACCACTCCTCTTCTTCTGACTATATATAGCTTATAGCATTTCAGGCATTACTTCATGTAAAAAAAGGTGCGGGCTTTATTTTTTACATGCTTTTACATTTGCGGCACGTGCTTGCAAATGTAGTCTGCCTTGATAATGAGCAGGAATGAAAACGCAACGCTGCAACGAAAATGTACCTGTTACTTTTTCATTTTTCTTTAGCATAATCTTATTATAAAAAACAGGATAGCCAAAGATTGACTATCCAGAAAAGTTTTCGAGAAGAAATAAGAAATTTCTTGGTGATTTATGATTTTTTTCAGCTTAATTTACTGCCAGCTCCTGTCGGGATACAACCTCAATCAGCTCGCCCTGACTCTTCAGCCAGATATCAATGCCCTTGCCGAAGACCTCTGCTTCGATAAGCGTACCCTTTTCGTCCTCCTGCACAACCTTAGCTGTTGGCAGTCGGTCTAAAATGTACTCATAGCAGCTGCCTTTGAAGTAAAAGCGCAGTCGTTGCAGATGCCCGCCGTACATAAACTGGATGCGCTTACGGAACTCGCCCTCTTCAAAGCGTTTGGCATATGGTACAGCAAAATGCTTGTCTGTAACCGTAAAGCCTTTGATTCTGTCGATGCGGTAAATTGTCGGGAAGGGATCGTTCTCAATCTCAAACTTTACCTTTTGCTTATCTTTAGGCGTAAGAAAGGCAATCAGATAGAAATAGAATTCGGAGAACATGATGCCTACAGGCTGCACAGTGCGCTGCACCTGCACGCCATCAGTACGACGGTAGGTAATCGTTACCTCCTGCTGCTCGCGCACAGCGCCGCTAAGCTCCCACATCTTCTTCAGGAATTTGTCCTTGTGCTGCGGCTCTACATAAAGCAGCTTTTCGTTGCCTATAAGCTCGCTTACACGCTGCTGCTCTGTTTTGGGGATACAGCAGTCAATCAGCTTATCAATAATCGGGTAAAGCTCCTTTTTGGTGAAGGCCCTGCTTTCCAGCAGTATTTTGAGCGTGGCGAAAACCTCTTCGTTGGACAGCAGATTGCGTGAGGGCGGTACAAGCTGGTAAGCGCCCAGCTTCTGGTTATATACCAAATCCTGCACAATTCCTGTTGCTTCGTTCTGCTCATGCAAAAAGGACCGCAGGTCTTCTATGTCGCGCTGAATAGAGCGTAAGGAGCAGCCAAAGCGTTGGGCCTCCTCCTTCTTGTAGAGCATTTTGCCGTCTACCAGGCGCGAATACATATAAAGCAAACGATCCTTTGCGATGCGTAAATCTGTCATTATTAGTTCCTCCCTGCCATGAAATTTGCAAAGCGGCTGATGTAAGAAAATCTCTTTAAGCTTATTATAGCACAATCATTCTCTTAAGCAAACGTTTTGCCACCGGCTATAAGCAAATTTTATCATAGAGGGAGGACACATACTGTCTTTCTCTAAAAATATTTTTGGCTTTCTCAGCATATTTCAGAGATAACAGGCTGAAATTTATGCCTGTTCAGTTTTAAGCGTGAGCAGAACCCCGTCCAGTGCTTCCAATGCGCGTGCTGCAATCTGAGCGTTCTTTTCTCTTTTCTTGCGGATGCGTACAGTGAGCGGCGGAATGAGGCCGAAGTTGATGTTCATCGGCTGGAAGTTTTCAATCGCCGGATTGCTGATGTAGTTGGCCAAAGCGCCGTGCGCAGTTACGTCGGGGAATTCTACCTCCGGCAGCTCCAATATCGCTCTGGCAGCAGCTAAACCGGCCATCAGGCCGGAGGCTGCCGATTCAACGTAGCCTTCTACGCCTGTCATCTGTCCGGCAAAGTAGAAGCGCTTGTTGCTGCGCAGGTTGAAGTGCTTATCCAAAAGCTGCGGCGAATTCAGATAGGTGTTTTTGTGCATTACGCCGAAACGGACGAACTCTGCGTTCTCCAGACCGGGAATCATGCCGAAAACACGTCTTTGCTCCGGCCATTTGAGATGTGTCTGGAAGCCTACCAGGTTATAAAGGGAAGCAGCGGCGTTATCCTGACGCAGCTGCACTACTGCATATGCTTCCTTGCCGTTACGCGGGTCAATGAGGCCTACAGGCTTCAGCGGACCGAAGCGCATGGTGTCCTCGCCTCTTGCTGCCATTTCCTCGATAGGCATGCAGGCTTCAAATACATCATGCTCAAAATCTTTTACGGGAGCGCTTTCCGCATTGCAGAGAGCTTCCCAGAAGGCAACGTATTCCTCCTTCGTGTAGAAGGGGCAGTTGAGGTAGTCGGCGCCGCCCTTGTCGTAGCGGGAGGCACGGTAAACCTTGTCATAGTCCAGGGAATCGGCGGTAACAATCGGTGCTGCGGCATCAAAGAAGTGCAGATAATCAGACTGCAGGAGCTTTTTGATATTGGCGAAAAGCGCGTCGCTGGTCAGCGGGCCGCTGGCTACGATGACAGTGCCTTCAAGGCTTTCCAGGTCGGTCACCTCTTCGTGGATGACAGTAACGAGCGGATTAGCCATTACTGCTTCGGTTACGGCAGCGGCAAAGCCGTCGCGGTCAACAGCCAGAGCGCCGCCGGCAGGCACTTGATGCTCGTCAGCCTTTTGCATGATGAGAGAGCCTAAACGGCGCATTTCTTCCTTCAGCAGGCCGACAGCGTTTTCAATATTGCCTGCGCGCAGGGAGTTGCTGCAGACAAGCTCGGCAAAATATGCGGTTTTATGTGCTTCGTCACTTTTTACAGGACGCATTTCGTGCAGGATTACAGGGATACCGTGGCGTGTGAGCTGGGTAACGGCTTCGCAGCCTGCCAGGCCCGCACCGATTACGTGTACAGGAGAGATAGTCATTTATTCGTTGCTGCCTTTCTTAGTTGTAGTAGTTTTTTTGGCGGTAGTCTTTTTAGCTGCAGTGGTTTTCTTCGCAGCAGTTTTGGTAGCAGTCGTTTTCTTAGCGGTAGTCTTTTTAGCCGCCGTAGTTTTCTTGGTTGCGGTTGTGTTAGCTTCCGTAGTCTTTGCTGCAGCGGTTTTGGAAGCATATACCGGTCTTGCCTTGGAGCATTCCGGGTTGCTGCAGAACTTGCGCTTGCTGCCGTTACGCTCCACGTGCTCTACCATCATAGCGCCACAGTCCGGACATTCTTCGTTAAGCGGCTTGTCCCAGGTGGTGTAATCGCACTCAGGATACTTTTCACAGCCATAGAATACCTTGCCGGTCTTGCTCTTGCGTTCGAGGATATCGGCACCGCACTTAGGACATTTAACACCAATCGGGTGCAGAATGGGCTTGGTATTGCGGCATTTGGGGAAGTTGGGGCAAGCCAGGAACTTGCCGAAGCGTCCTTCGCGGATAACCATCATGGTGCCGTCGTTGCACTTGTCGCAGGGAACGTCGGATACCTCGAGCGGGATTTCGACGATAGGAATTACCACGCCTGCGTGGTCCAGATCCTTTTTGAAGGGACCATAGAATTCGCTGAGAACTTCGTCCTTGGTGTGCTTCTTCTCTGCAACCTCATCCAGCTTTTCCTCCATCTGGGCGGTGAAGCCGATGTTGATGAGTCCCTTAAAATATTCGGTAAGCATATCCACGGTCATAATGCCAAGTTCGGTAACGAGCAGCTTTTTGGCTTCTTTGACAACGTAACCGCGGGTAAGCAGTGTAACGATGGTAGGTGCAAAGGTGCTGGGGCGGCCGATGCCTTTCTCCTCCAGCTCCTTGATGAGAGTTGCTTCGGTGAAGTGCGCAGGCGGCTCGGTGAAGTGCTGCTCTGCCGGCATGAGCTTGTAAAGGACAATCTTTGTGCCAGGCTCAATGTAAGGAACCTTTGCATCCTTTTCTTTGTCATCATATTTGCTGTGCAGCTGCAAGAAGCCCGGGAATTTCAGTACGGAGCCGGTTGCGCGCAGCTGGTAGTCGGCAGCATCAATTGCCAATGTGGTAACGTCATATACAGCGTCCGTCATCTGGCTGGCAACAACGCGGTTCCAGATGAGCGTATACAGCTTCAGCTGGTCGCCAGTAAGATACTCCTGCATTTCGGCCGGGGTACGCATGACGCTGGTCGGACGAATCGCCTCATGTGCGTCCTGAGCGTTCTTTTTGGTGCTGTAATGGTTTTCCTTCGCCGGGCAGAATTCGCTGCCGAAGTTTTGCTTGATATAGTCGCGGATTTCGCTAATGGCAACCTCTGCCAGACGCACGGAGTCGGTTCTCATGTAGGTAATAAGGCCGACGGAGGTTTTGCCCAGCGATACACCTTCATAAAGCTGCTGTGCGAGCATCATGGTCTTTTTGGCGCTGAAGTTGAGCTTTTTGTTGGCCTCCTGCTGCATGCTGGAGGTAGTAAACGGCGGTACGGGGTGACGCTTGCGTTCCTTCTTCACTGCGTCGCTTACAATGTAATCAGCCTTGGAAAGTGCTTCCTCCGCTGCTCTTGCCTCTGCCTCGGTGTGCAGCTCCAGCTTTTTGCCCTTATATTTCACTGCTTCCGCCTCAAACAGCGGTGCTTTGCTGCTTTCACGCAGCTTGGCGCGCAGTGTCCAGTATTCTACCGGCACGAAATCTTCAATTTCACGGTCGCGGTCGGCAACAATTTTGGTAGCAACGGATTGCACGCGGCCGGCGCTCAATCCCTTGCGGATTTTGCGCCACAGTAGCGGGCTCAGCTGATAGCCTACGATGCGGTCCAAAATGCGGCGTGCCTGCTGTGCATCAACCATATCCATATCAATGCAGCGCGGATGCTTGATAGCGTCCTTGACAGCAGCAGCGGTAATCTCATGAAATTCAATGCGGCAGGCAGATGTCGGGTCAATGCCCAGAATAAATGCCAGATGCCAGCTGATTGCTTCACCCTCGCGGTCAGGGTCAGTTGCCAGCAAGACTTTGTCGGCTTTTTTGGCTTCAGCCTTCAAAGATTTGATTAAATCGCCTTTGCCGCGGATGTTGATATATTTCGGCTCAAATTCGTTTGCATGCTCCTCGTCCGGCAGAAAGGTTACACCCAGGGTGCTTTTCGGCAGGTCGCGCAAGTGTCCCATAGAAGCCTTAACAGTATAGTTTTTGCCTAAAAATTTTTCGATAGTCTTGGATTTCGTAGGTGATTCCACGATAACCAGAGTCTTTGCCATTTGTGTTCCTCCTACTTACGGTAGTAACGCTGCGCCTGGTCTGTAGCCACCAGTCCGGCGGCCTGCAGGTCAAGCAGCTCCATGCTCACGGCAGCAAAAGCAGCTCCGCTCTGCTCCGTCAGCTTTTCTAAAGAAAGCGCTCCTGCCTGCAAAAGTGCCAGCAGCTTCGCTCCTAATTCAGTTGTGACCGGTGCCGGTGCAGGCTTTGGCTCCTGCGGTGCACAGTCAAAAATACTTGGCTGGGTTATGCGGCGGTTCATCGCCTGCTGCCAGCTTCTTTTATCGTCTAAAATATCCTGTGGCATATCCACCAGCTTGGCACCGGTGCGGATAAGCTCGTGACAGCCAATGCTGCTGCCGTCGAAAATATTCCCCGGTACGCAATATACCTCGCGTCCCTCATCTGCAGCAATGTTCGCCGTAATTACAGCGCCGCTGCGCTTGCCTGCCTCTGCTACCAGCACTGCCTGTGACAGACCGACGATGATGCGGTTGCGCGCAGGAAAGTTGGCTGCTATGGGCGGTACTCCCGGCGGGTATTCCGACACGAGCGCGCCGCGTTCGGCAATGCGGGCAAACAGTCTGGCGTTTTCCGGCGGATAGGCAATATCCAGCCCGCAGCCAAGCACTGCCACCGTCGTCCCTCCGGCCTGCAGGCAGGCCTCGTGCGCCGCCGTGTCAATGCCCTTGGCACCGCCGCTGATAATGGGTATACCCTCGCGCGTCATCGCCTGCGCAAAGCAGGCGGCAGCACGCACACCGTATTCCGTGCAGCGACGTGAACCGACTATCGCCAAGGCGTAAGGAGCCTCGGGCAGCTTTCCTTTGATATAAAGCACCAAAGGCTTGTCGCTCAGGTTCTGCAAGCTCTGCGGATAAGCAGCGTCCGTATACGCTAAGAGCTCCACGCCATGATGACGGCAGAAGTAATCAATTTTCTGCGGCATACGTGCATCGCGGTTGCCAAGAAAATTGTGAATCGCCTTCAGCGTGCAAAGTCCTGTCGCTGTAAGTGTGGCAGCATCAGCCTCAAAAACGGCGCGGGCACTGCCCAAAGCGTTGATTAAAGCAGGGATTCTGCTGCGTCCCAACCCGGGGACAGCAGCGCAGATTGCAGCAAGATATAAGGTATCCATAAGGTCACACTCCTCCTGTTTTCTCTACATGATTATGCAGTCAGAGCGGAACTTCATGCCACAGCCTTCATAATATGCGATTTTCTTACATTATAATGATGAAATTCGTATTGGTCAAGTAAATTAATTATACAATGGAAGAAATTATCAGTCAAAACTCTTGGAAAGCATACTGCTAAAAGTGCGCAAAACCGCGCCACGCAGCAAAAAGGACTCCCTCGGCTGAAGGAGTCCGCTGCTTATTAATTTTTATTTTTGCAGTCTTTGCATAACGTAATCGACAATCTGCTGTGCTGCCAAAGGATGGGCATGCTCGCTGCAGGCTGCTGCCTCACGCGGGCTTACCGTGCTGTTTTTGATGTGCTGCACCAGCTCGTCGGTAGAGCGTGCCACCAGAGCGCCGCAGTATTGCTGCAGGAAGGCGGCGTTGCCCTCCTCCTGCCCCGGCAGCGGCTTGTAGATTAAAAGGTCCAGTCCGCTCGCCAGCACCTCGGCAGAGGTCAGACCGCCGGCCTTGGTAATAATCATATCAGCGCCGGCCATAAGCTGCGGTACGTCCTCACGGAAGCCGTAAATTTCGGCTGTAGCGCCGTATTTGGCTTGCAGCTTTGCTGCCAACGCCTCATTATGGCCGGTAACAGCGACAACGCGCAGGTTCTTCAGAGCGGCGCGCTGCAGCGCCGTGATTATCTCGGACATCGGCAGCAGGCCCTCGCCCCCGCCCATCAAAAGGCAGACGCGTTCGTTTTCGTCCCAGCCGAAGAACTCGCGGCATTTCTGCTTGTCGTGCTTAATCATAAACTGCTGGCGCACGGGAATGCCCGTAGCCTGAATGTCAGCAGTTGTTTCTAGCTTATCACGCAGCAGCTCGTCGGCGATAAAGTAGGTATCCACGCCGTCGCAAACCCACCAGCGGTGAATCGTAAAGTCGGTCACCACAGCGCCGAGCCAAAGGTCGGGATGCTGCTTTTTATAATAGCCGATAATGCCCGCAGGCGTAGCGTGCGTAGCGATTACAGCATCGGGCTGCACACTGCGCAGGTAGCTGCCGCCTAAGCGTGCCAAGAGGCGGTTTAAGAGCTCACGCAGCCATAAGGAGCCGCCCTGCTTGTTGCCCCAGCTGTAGGCCAGCTTGTAGAGCCACGGGCAGCATTTTAAAATCCACAGGTAGGTGCCTAAAAAGGCCTTGCCCAGAAGCTGCGGGAAGAAGTCGAAAATGTTGCCGTGGATGACCTCAACCTCCGGACGGTCGGCGAAGGCCTGCTCCAGCGCTTCGGCTGCTAGCCTGTGTCCGGAGCCTATGGGTGCCGAAAGCAGGAGCACAGTATATTTTTTTCGTGTTTTTTGCATATGTATCACCATCTATATTGTATCGGAAATATAGCTAATCGGAATTTTTTTGCGAAAAAGGCTTGCTATCATAGCCTTTATATTGTATCATATTTTTAACTACAATCAATAGTTAATGTTCTCGCAAAGAGTAAAATTCGTGAGAAATTTTTGGGAGGCTCATCAAATGACTACAAGAAGACCTGTTGAAAGCTTTAGCTTTCCTGTAGAAAAAATTAAAGAAGGTTATTATACTGACGCATATTTTATGCGTTCCGAAGAGATTTTGAACGGTGATAATTATCATCCGCGTGTGCTGATGCAGGTGTTCGCCCGTGACCATGTTGTTGTTTGCGGTACCGACGAGGTCATTGCTCTGATTCGTCAATGCGCTTTCCATCCGGAAACTATCGAAATTCATTCCCTGCGTGACGGCGAAGAGGTTGACGAATGGGAAACCGTTATGACTATCGAAGGCGATTACGCTGACTTTGCGCATCTGGAAACCCTTTATCTGGGTATTCTGGCACGCCAGAGCCGCATTGCCACCAATGTTCGCCGCGTAGTGAAGGCTGCCAACGGCAAGCCGGTGCTCTTCTTCCCTGCACGTTATGATATTTACCAGACTCAGGAATCCGACGGCTATGCAGCTTTGGTTGGCGGCATCCACGGCTTTTCTACCGATGCTAATGCGCTGGCAGCAGGCGGCAAGGGCCTGGGCACTATCCCCCATGCATTGATTGCTTCCTATAAGGGTGATACTGTCGCTGCTACCGAAGCCTTTGATAAATATGTTGACCCGTCTATCGCACGTATCGCTCTGGTTGACTTTGACAATGACTGCGTAAATACTTCTCTGGCTGTTGCCCGCAAGCTGGGCAAAAAGCTCGCAGGCGTGCGTCTGGATACCTCCGGCAGCATGGTTGACAAGAGCCTGTGGACTCAAATCGGTACCTTTAAACCGACCGGTGTTTGCAAGGAGCTTGTTTGCAACGTTCGCCGTGCGCTGGATGCCGAAGGCTTTAACCACGTTAAGATTATCGCTTCCGGCGGCTTTGACGCTGAGCGCGTAGCAGCGTTTGAGGAAATGGGCGTGCCTGTTGATACCTATGCAGTAGGTTCTTCCTTCTTCGACGGCAACATCAACTATACTGCTGATATCGTTAAGGTTGACGGCAAGGACTGCGCTAAGGCCGGCCGCAAATACAATCCTAACCCCAAAATGGAGCTTGTGAAATAATTTGCAACAATGAGGTTGCAGTGCGAAAGTACTGCAGCCTTTTTTGCTATCCAAGCTAAGCATGTACCATGTTGAACCAAAAGTTATTTAAAAATCTAGCTAGAACTACAACGTAAAAACAGGAGAATATAGTGTCGTGAAGGGAATAAAAATTACAGCGAATGAGTGTCTGGAACCACAGAAGGGGCGCAATGTCTGAGCGCTACGCCTGATTTTTATAGTAGTATTTGTCAGCATAGCGCGAGTTTTGCGCCGCTTCGTCTTGGTTCCACACGAAATGAGTGGCCGTAATTTTTGCTGACCGTAAGGACACTGTATTCTCCGAAATATAGGCCTCATTATGGTATATTTTTTCTTATATATGCAAAGGAGAACCCACCATGTCATTGAATACAACTCCCGCTGCCGAACGTATCCACATCGGTATTTTCGGTAAGCGTAACGCCGGCAAGTCCAGCCTGATCAACGCCATCACCAGCCAGGAGCTTGCCATTGTCAGCGAACAAAAGGGCACCACTACCGACCCTGTATATAAGGCTATGGAGCTTTTGCCCCTCGGCCCGGTGATGATTATCGACACCCCTGGCCTCGATGATGAGGGCGAGCTGGGCGCGCAGCGTATTGCTAAGGCTCAGCAGGTGCTTAATAAGTGCGACATAGCTCTGCTCGTTGTAGATGCCAGCGTAGGCCTCAGCGAGGCGGATAAAGCACTGTGGCAGCAGCTGCAGGCGAAAAACCTGCCTTCCATCCTTGTGCTGAACAAGGTAGAGCTTTTGGACGAAATGCGCCAGGCACTGCTCACCATGGAGTCCATGAAGCTCACCAAGCAATGCTTCCTCGTCAGCGCCCTTGCCAACCGCAACATCAACGAGCTGAAGGAGGCTATCGCCGCCCTGCGCCCGCGTGAGGCAGAACGCCAGCTGCTCGGCGATTTAATCAAGCCCTGCGGCATCGTAGTGCTCGTAACGCCGATTGACAGCGCCGCACCCAAGGGCAGACTCATCCTGCCGCAGCAGCAGGTACTGCGCAACGTGCTCGACAACAAGGGCATTGCCGTAACCGTGCAGGAAAGCGAGCTGGCGGAAGCACTGGCACGCCTTGCCTTCCCACCAAAGCTCGTCGTAACCGACAGCCAGGCCTTCGGCGCAGTCAGCAAAATTGTGCCGCCCACAGTTCCGCTCACCTCCTTCTCCATCCTTATGGCGCGCTACAAAGGCACGCTCAGCGCAGCCGTAGAGGCAGTGCGTGTGCTCGATACGCTCAAGGATGGCGATAAGATACTAATCAGCGAGGGCTGTACGCACCACCGCCAATGTCAGGACATCGGCACAGTAAAGCTTCCCGGCTGGATTCGCAGCTTCACCAAAGCGGAGCCTGAATTCTGCTTCAGCAGCGGCACGGAATTCCCCGAGGATTTGTCACAATATAAGCTCGTAGTGCATTGCGGCGGCTGCATGCTCAACGAACGCGAAATGCAAAGCCGCAGCGAGCGTGCTGCAGCGCAGAACGTCCCCATGACCAACTATGGCATTGCCATTGCCTATATGCACAGTATTTTAAAGCGCAGCGTCGCTCCCCTGCCGGATATCGCCAAGCTGCTGGAGTAAAGCAGCTGAACAGGAGAAAGTGAGGGTATGAACCATGCACAGCTTTTTATATTATTACCTGATCTTCATCAACTGCACCGCCTTTGTCGTCTACGGTGCGGATAAAGCCTTCGCCAAGCTGCACAGCTGGCGTGTGCCGGAAATAGTGCTGCTGGTTTTGGCAGCGCTCGGCGGCAGCGCAGGCGCATTTATCGCCATGCAGCTTTTCCGCCATAAGACACAGCATTTGAAATTCATCTTCGGCGTACCGCTCATCTTCTTCCTGCAGGTGGCACTCATCAGCTATTTTTTCTATAATGGCTGAGCACTCTCTAAAAACCGTACAAAAGCGTATAAACCGTACAACCTCTTGCTGCATAAGGCTTTGGGGCTGTACGGTTTTATTTGTTGTGTACGGTTTTTGTATTAAGTTAGACCTTCTCCAGTAAATCCTCGATATTGCAATAAAGCTGTTTGGCTATTCTGGCAAGCGTTTCTGCCTGCGCGCGGTTAATATTCTTCTGTCGCTGCTCATACTGCTGAACAGTGCGCAGCGGAACCTCTGCCAATTCCGCCAGCTCCCTTTGCGTCAGCTCTGCCCTCTGGCGCAACAGCTTCAGGTTCGTATCCTTTTTCGCTTCTTTATAAAGCTCCGTCATCTTCTCCGTAAAATGGCGGATATCCATCTCGTGATAGGGATTGTAGAGGCTCAGCACAGTTTTAATAGGTACGTAGCGGTTAATCTCCGCAAAACTCAGCGCCGTCTGCCACTGATAGTAGGCCAGTGCCCAGCCTGTCCAGTATTCCTCACTGCGGTTGACCGGATAATCAGGCTTAATGCGCTCCTGCGCCAGTCCCACGTTCTCTAAAACCGTATAGGCAAGCTCCACGCCAGACATACCGGCGAGGATAGTGAAATCCCCCTGCTCGAAGCGTCTGGCGATACCGGAAGCGAGAAAAAGCTCAAAGAATTCGCTGATGTCATAATGCAAATCGTAGACAGCGAAATCCAGCATACGGGCAAGAGCTGTGCGCGCTTTATCAAGATATAGCTTATCGAATACTCTGAGTATATGATAACACTCTTGTGTATTCTAAAACCGCTTCTCATTTCTGCGTTTTAGAGGTGTTTTTGTATTCGTGTAGTTTAGTGTAAAAAAAGTGCATTTTTTCACGTATTTTTACACGAATATTTTGCGGAAATGTGTTGTTTTTGACACGAAAGAATTTTATAATATATGTAGAACTACCGGAGGTGATAAATATGTATAGAAAAATATCACAGAAACTACTTGCATGGAAAGAAAGTCCTTTCCGCAAACCACTTCTATTGCAAGGTGCCAGACAGGTAGGCAAAACCTTCTCTGTTTTGGAATTCGGACGTAACAACTATGAAAATGTAGCATATTTTAACTTTGAAACCAACACACAATTAAACGCAACCTTTGAGGAAAACATAGAGCCGGGGTATTTGCTGCCTGTTTTATCGCATATAGCAGGTACCAGCATCATCAAGGAAAAAACACTCATCATCTTCGATGAAGTACAGCTTTGCGAACGCGCTCTCACCTCGTTAAAATACTTTTGCGAGCAGGCACCGGAATACCATATTATCGCTCTGGGAAGCCTTTTAGGTGTCGCAGTTAACCGCAAAACCTACTCCTTCCCTGTCGGTAAGGTTGATATGCTTACTATGTACCCTATGGATATGGAAGAATTCCTTTTGGCGCTGGATGAAAGCTACCTGTTGGAGAAAATCAAGGCCTGCTTTACAGATAAAACTGCTATGCCTGCAGCCTTACACCAATCAGCCTTAGAGTTATATCGCCAATATCTTGTTGTGGGCGGTATGCCGGAGGCAGTGATGATCTTCAGCAAGACGAAAGATTATGTCTTTGTTCGTCATATTCAGGATACTATCTTGGCAAGCTATCTTAATGATATGAGCAAGTACAATACTGAAAATGAAATAAAAAAGACCAGACTTACGTATGATAATATAACGGTGCAGCTTTCCAAGAAGAATACCCGTTTTCAATATAAGCTGATAAAAAGCGGTGCGCGGGCAGCTGAGTTTGAAAACGCGATAGAATGGCTTATTCTTTCTGGTATTGTTGACCAGGTTTATAAGGTTGAGCAAATCAAAAAACCTTTGGCCAACTATCGTGATATTGATGCCTTTAAGATTTATTTGTCAGACGTAGGCTTGTTATGCGCCAAGAAAGATATCATTGCTAACGATATTCTTTATATGGTGGATGAACTTAATGATTTTAAGGGTGGCATGACGGAGAATTATGTGCATAATCAGCTGAAAATTAATGATTATACGACATACTATTGGGAATCGGACCGTGGCGCTGAAATTGACTTTATCATTCAGCGCGAAGGCAAGCTAATTCCTATTGAAGTAAAAGCTGCCGATAACACCAGGGCCAAAAGCTTGAAGCTGTATATGGACAGGTTTGAGCCTGCATATGCTATCAAGCTTTCTACCAAGAATTTTGCTCAGGAGGATAATAAGCTTATTATTCCTTTATATGCGGCATTCTGTATTTAAAGATAAATACCGTACAGAAAACAAAAAACGTACACGAGTAAGCCCTTGTCCTGCCTGCGTTTTTTGTACGGCATTTTTATATACTTATACCCCTACAGCCTTCGGCGGATACTTTTCTTCAAAAGCTTGCAATACACCAAGCAGTCTTTTGTCCAGATAGCTTATGCTCTGCTCCCGTAGTTTTTGCGGAATGCCGTAGTAGCATTCTGCTACCACACCGGTGATTGCTGCCAGTGTGTCGCTGTCGCCGCCAATCGAAATAGCATTACGGATTGCATCCTCATAGCTTGTCGACTCGAAGAAGGCCATCAATGCCTGCGGTACGGTATTCTGACAGGTTTCGTTGAACATGTAGGAATCGCGGATGCCGTCGAGCGTAAAGTCCATAGGATAATAGTTGGCATCAATATAATCCCTGATGGCTTGCATATCTGCGCCCTGCTTAGCCATAAAGGCTGCCACGGCAGTTGCTTCCGCTCCCTTAATGCCCTCCGGATGGTTGTGCGTTACGTCCGTAACCATCAGCGAAAGCTGTTTGACCTGCTCCATAGTATTCGCAGCATAGACAACACCGCTCACGCGCATTGCCGAACCGTTGCCATAGCTGTTATAAGGCTGCGGGTCGCCAAAATAAAGCCAGCAGGAAAAGGTTCTGCCATAACCGGCATCAGGATATGCATCACCAAAGGCACGTATTTTTGCTACAGCCTGCTCGCGCAAATCGCTGAAATCAGGCTTGCTCTCCAAAAGCGCCTCACATAACGCCAAAGACATTACGCTGTCGTCTGTGAAAAAGCAGTCATTTGTCAAAAACTCAAAATCCTTCGCTTTATAATTATCCCATTCAAAACGTGAATCGACAATATCGCCGATAATTGCACCCAGCATTGTATACGCCTCCACTCTTTTGTTATATGTATATTATAGCATAATCGTCTAAACCGTACACTATTACAAAAACCGTACATGCGCAAAGCCTTGCCCCGCCTGCGTTTGTACGTTTTGTACAGTATTGTACGGTTTTTGAGGATAGCCAAAATATACATATAAACATATAGAAACGCTCTGTCAACCTTGCGGTCAGCAGAGCGTTTTATTGTGTCGGTATTAAGCCTCAGCTTATTTGAAGTAGCTTACGCCGGACAGGAAAATCTTCTGATCCTTGTCGCCCGCAATGTTGCGGAACAGGCCCGGAGCAAAGCGCTCGCTGTGGCCCATCTTGCCGAGGATACGTCCGTCGGGGCTAGTGATGCCTTCGATAGCATACAGGCTGCCGTTAGGGTTGAACGGAGTGTTCATGGTAGGTACGCCCTGAGCATTTACATACTGGGTAGCAACCTGGCCGTTAGCGAACAGCTCTTTGATAGTGCTTTCAGGAGCGTAGAAGCGGCCTTCACCGTGGGATACGGCAACTGCATGCTCTTCGCCGGGCTCGCACAGGCTGAACCACGGAGATTTGTTGGAAACAACTCTGGTGGTAACAATCTGGGAAATATGGCGGCCGATGTTGTTGAAGGTCAAGGTCGGTGCATCGCTGGTCATGTCGCGGATATCGCCGTACGGAACGAGACCGAGCTTAATCAATGCCTGGAAGCCGTTGCAGATACCCAGCATCAGGCCATCGCGGTTCTCTAAGAGGTCGCTGATTGCTTCCTTGATGCGCGGGTTGCGGAACATGGTAGCGATGAACTTGCCGCTGCCGTCAGGCTCGTCACCGGCGCTGAAGCCACCGGGAATCATCACGATCTGGGAGTTGTTGATATATTTAACCATTGCTTCTACGGATTCTTCGATAGCAGCAGCGGTAAGGTTGCGCACGATGAAGGTGTTAGCTTCAGCACCTGCAGCTTCAAAAGCACGGGCGCTGTCGTATTCGCAGTTGTTGCCGGGGAATACGGGGATGAATACGCGCGGTTTGGCGATATTCATCGGAGCGGTTAAAGTCAGTTCGCTCTTGTAAAGCGGCATAGCGATGTCAGCAGGCTCCTCTGCCTTCGGAGTGCCGTCCGGGAAAATTCCCAGCAGCGGCTCGCGGTATGCGGCAAAGGCTTTCGCAGCGTCAATCTTGGTGTCGTTGATGGTGATGCCTGCTTCGGCAGTAGTGTGGCCGAGCAGCATGTAATCAAGGCCTTCGAACAGCTCTTCCGGTTCAACGCCTGCTGCCAGCTCGATAACCATGCCACCGGGCTGCAGAGTGAAGAGGCTGTCGGTATCGTGGAACGGTTTGATGAATTCAAAGCCAAGCTCGTTGCCTAAGCTCATGGTGGTAACAAGTGCAGCTACGCCACCCTCTTTAACAGCGGCAGCAGCAGCAATCTTGCCTGCTTCCATAGCCTTGTGTACAGCGGTCAGGTTTTCCTTCAGCGCTGCAAAGTCCAGTACTTCGGCACTGTTGCGCGGGCAGGACAGGAAGATTACCTTGTCGCCTGCTGCCTTGAAGTCGGCAGATACAGCCTTGTTGCCGTCGATTACGCCTACAGCGAAGGAAACGAGTGTCGGCGGAACGGTTTTGTCCATGAAGGTACCGCTCATGCTGTCCTTGCCGCCGATTGCCGGCAGGTCCAGAGCATCAAGTGCGGTGAAGGCACCCAGCAGTGCGCTGAACGGCTGGCCCCAGCTGCTGGCATCATGCAGCTTCGGGAAGTACTCCTGCAGAGTCAGACGCAGCTTAGCGGGATCAGCACCCAATGCTACAGCACGAACTATGGATTCGGTTACAGCGTACATTGCGCCGTGGAACGGGCTCCAGCAGGCAACGTTCGGGTTATAGCCGCAGGCCATTACGCTGGCTGCGGTGGTGTTGCCGTGCAGCACAGGAATGCGGCCTACCATACCCTCGCTCGGAGTGAGCTGGGTTTTGCCGCCGAACGGCATCATTACGGTACCGCGGCCGATGGTGCTGTCAAAGCGCTCGGACAGGCCCTTTTCACTGCAGACATTCAGACGGCCGAGGTTAGCCAGCCATGCAGCCTCAAGGTCAGCAGCGGAGGTTACTTCGGCAGGAACCTGCTCGAATACGTTGTCCTCTTTTTCTTCGCTTACTACGATGTTTGTGTGTTGTGCAACGCCGTTGGTATCGAGGAAAGCGCGGGACAGGTCAACAATTTTATCGCCACGCCAGAACATAACCAGGCGCGGTTCTTCGGTAACGTCGGCAACAACAGTTGCCTCCAGGTTTTCTTCGTCAGCATATTTGATGAAGGCATCGCGGTCAGCGGCAGCGATAACAACAGCCATACGCTCCTGAGATTCGGAGATAGCCAGCTCGGTGCCGTCCAGGCCTTCGTATTTCTTGGGAACCTTGTCGAGGTCAATAACAAGACCGTCGGTCAGTTCGCCGATAGCAACGGATACACCGCCTGCACCGAAGTCGTTGCAGCGTTTGATCATTGCGGTTACGGCAGGGTTGCGGAACAGGCGTTGGATTTTGCGTTCGGTCGGAGGATTGCCCTTCTGTACCTCTGCGCCGCAGCTCATGAGGGAGTCAACGGTGTGCTCCTTGGAGGAACCGGTTGCACCGCCGCAGCCGTCACGACCGGTTTTGCCGCCCAGCAGCACTACGATATCGCCGGCAGCTGGACGCTCACGGCGAACTGCACTGCGGGGAGCAGCGCCGATTACGCCGCCGATTTCCATACGCTTCGCAACAAATTTATCATGATAGTATTCCTGTACATGGCCGGTTGCCAGACCGATCTGGTTGCCGTAGGAGCTGTAGCCTGCAGCTGCGCCGATGGTAATCTTGCGCTGAGGCAGCTTGCCGGGCAGGGTTTCGCTGATCGGGGTGCGCGGGTCGGCACTGCCGGTTACACGCATAGCCTGATATACATAGGAACGGCCGGACAGCGGATCACGGATTGCACCGCCAAGGCAGGTTGCAGCGCCGCCGAACGGTTCGATTTCGGTCGGATGGTTATGGGTTTCATTCTTGAACATTACCAGCCACTCTTCGGTTTTGCCGTCGATTTCGATAGGCACAACGATAGAGCATGCATTGATTTCTTCGGACTGGTCAAGGTCAGCCAGCTTGCCTTCCTTGCGCAGCTTCTTCATGCCGATTACGGCAATGTCCATCAGGGTTACCGGACGCTCGGTGTCTTCACCGTAAACCTCGTCACGGGCAGCCATATATTTGTCATAAGCCTCTTGTACAGGCTGGGTAAAGGTGCCGGGAACGATATCTACATCTTCAATCTGCGTCATGAAGGTAGTATGACGGCAGTGGTCGGACCAGTAGGTATCCAGCACACGGATTTCGGTAATAGTCGGTTCGCGGTGCTCTTCGTTGAAGTATTTCTGGCACCACAGCAGGTCATCCAGGCTCATAGCCAGGCCCATGGATTGACGCAATGCTTCTGCTTCTTCCTCAGACATGGTCAGGAAGCCGGTAACGGATTTAACCTTTTCCGGCTCCTCGCAGGTGCTGATGAGGGTTTCAGGCTTAGCCTGCTCAGCCTCACGTGCTTCAATCGGGTTGATGCAGTAAGCCTTGATTTTTTCAACTTCTTCCGCAGTCAGCTCGCCTTCCAGCACATATACCTTAGCGGCAGCAACCATCGGGCGCTCCTTCTGGGTAATCAGCTGGATACATTGTTCGGCAAAATCCTCGCGCTGGTCATATTGACCGGGCAGCAGCTCTACGGCAAAGGCAGCTTCGCCTGCAGTCAGCGGCAGCTCCTCTTCTACGACATTGTCGACAGGCGGCTCGGACAGCACAAGCTGCTTAGCCATAGCGAATTCCTCATCGCTCAGGCCCATCACGTCATAGCGGTTAACGATACGCATACCGGTAAGATTGCTCATACCGAGGTTGTTGCGCAGGTCTGCCAGCAAGCCATGTGCTTCGACAGCAAAGGCATCCTTCTTTTCTACAAAAAGTCTTCTAATTTTACTCATATACACGGCCTCCAATGAAATTTTTTCGAGGTGAATACTTGCTATTTATGTATCTATTTTAACCAATACACGTATATGGTTATGCTAAATAGATTGTAAAGAAATATATTGTCTAGG
>NZ_FR892813.1:26502-34801 GCF_000434895.1 Phascolarctobacterium succinatutens CAG:287 | reverse complement strand
TTTGTTCAAGTTGATTATACAATCTACCTGATTTATTCATCTTTAAATTTATGGGCATTGCTAATTTTCTGGCAGTCAAGGAAGCTAACGGCAAATTTGTCGTAGGCAACGGCACTCAGGAGGTTCCCTGGGAAACACCTAAGGGCAAAGCAGCTGCCTGGGTAGCAGCCTTCCGTCCTTCAGATGTAGAAATCCACCGTGAAGGCCCCGGACTGAAAGGCATTATCCATCGTGCCAACTTCCTGGGCGCAACCATGGACTATGCCATCGATATTGACGGCGAAAGCCTGCGTACAGAGCTTTTGACGCATGAAGCTATCAATAACAATCTCATGTTTAAGGAAGGCGACGAATGCTACATCACCTTCCGTAGCCTGCTCTGGTTTGATGCAGAGCAATTGAAGGAGGTAGAAGAATAATGAGCACAGGCACCATCAAAAAAGATTCCGGCTTTGGCGTAGCTCAGCTGATTCTTTTTATCTCTATCGCCGTACTGGTCATCTTCGTTGCCTGGCCGGTACTTCTGATTTTGTTTAACGCATTCTTTGTTGACGGCTCCTTTAACAGCCACGACTTTTATGAGGTACTCACCGAGCCTGAAACCTTCCAGGCTCTCATCAATTCACTGATTATCGCCAGCATGACCACTATCGGCAGTACTATTGTCGGTACCTTCTTTGCCTGGCTGGTAACACGTACTGACCTGCCCTATAAGAACTTTATGAAAAGCCTTTTCCTTGTACCCTTTATGTTGCCATCATTCATCGGTGCATTAGCATGGAAAATGCTTTTATCTCCTAACTCCGGTTATATCAACAAATTCTTTATCGAAACCTTCGGTTTTTCCGGTCCGGTTTTCGATATCTACACCTACCATGGCATCAGTGCCGTTGAGGTCATGTATCTTTTCCCGTTCGTATTTATCCAGGTTTGCGGTGCACTGGAACGTATGGACCCTACCTTGGAAGAATCTGCCCGTATTTCCGGTGCCGGCCTGTTTACAATTACCCGCAAAATCACCATTCCACTGGTTATGCCATCTATCATGAGCGGCGCGCTGCTGATCATGCTTTACTCCATGGCTCACTTCGGTACTGTAGCTGTTTTGGGTATTGAACAGGGTATTTACAACATCCCGACACTTATTTATGAAAAAATTCACCAGAGCGGCGGTAGCTTTGAATCTATCCGTACCGGTACAGTATTAGCAACCGTACTCGTTGTTTCCGCAGCCTGCATTATCTGGGCACAGAAAAAAATTCTCAGCACCGGCCATTACCAGATTATCGGCGGCAAAAGCTTCCGTCCTATGGAGCTCAAACTGCGTGGCCTGCGTTACCCGCTGCTGTTTTTCTGTCTGGCTTACATCGCCTTCACGATTCTGCTGCCTACGGCAGTTATCTTCCTTGTAGGCGGCGTTAAGACCTACGGCCTGCCATTTACGATGGAAAACCTGTCTTTGGACAACTACAAATATATTCTCTTTGAATATGAAGTTACCAAAGACGCTATCTTCAACAGTATCAGCTTAGGCCTGGCAGCAGCAATTATCACTATGTTTGCCGGTGTTATGATTTCCTATGTAATTGTTAAGATGAAGGTTCGCGGCAAAGGTATTTTGGAATTCTTGGGCATGCTGCCCTTCTCCGTACCCGGCTCCGTTATCGCCCTCGGCGTAATCCTTGCCTGGAGCGGCCAATTTGGCGTTAACCTCTACAACACAGTATGGATTATTCTTGTAGCCTACATCGCCCGCTACATGGCATTCTCTCTGAAGGCTAACTCTGCAGCCCTGGAACAGGTGCATGATTCCCTGATGGAAGCATCCCGCTCCTGCGGCGCAACCATGTGGCAATCATTAAAGGATATTGTTATTCCTTTGGTTAAGCCCGGTATGATCAGTGCTTTCTTCCTGATTTTCCTACCGGCACTGCGCGAATTAACCGTATCCATTATGCTGTATGCTCCTACCACCAGAACCATCGGTGTTGCTATCTATACCTTAAACGAGGACGGCGAAACGGTTATGTCTACAGCCCTCGCAGGTATCGCCCTGATCCTGATTGTAGTCGGTCAAATGCTGATTAATCGTTTTACCAAGAAAGTAGAGGGTTAATTATGTCCTATATCCGTTTAGTAAATGTAACCAAACAATTTGGCGATGTAACCGCTGTCAATAACCTGAATTTGGAAATCGGCAAGGGTGAATGCTTCTCCATGCTGGGACCATCAGGCTGCGGCAAAACTACCACCCTGCGCATGGTGGCAGGCTTCGAAGATTTGTCTGACGGTGAAGTATGGGTAGGCGACCGCCTGCTTTCCTCACCTAAAAAGCATCACTATACACCTCCGGAAAACCGTAATTTCGGCATGGTTTTCCAAGCCTTTGCTGTATGGCCGCACATGAGTGTTTACGAAAACGTTGCTTTTCCGCTGCGTCTGCGCAAACTGCCCAAGAGTGAAATTGACCAACGCACACGTGATGCCCTCATTGCTACCAACCTGCTGAAATCAGCAGAAGACAGCCCGGCCAACCTGTCAGGCGGCGGCAAACAGCGCGTTGCTTTAGCACGTGCGCTGGCTATTAATCCTGACGTAATGCTGCTTGACGAACCTCTCTCCAGTCTGGACCCGCATCTGCGTGAGGAAATGCGCTTTGAAATCAAAGACCTGCAGCGCAAATATGGCTTCTCCATTATTTACGTAACACATGACCAATCCGAGGCAATGGCACTTTCCGACCGTATCCTGGTTATGAAATTAGGTGTTATGCAGCAGATTGATACACCGCTCAATGTTTACAACAACCCATCCAACAAATTCGTTTTCAGCTTCATCGGTGTATCCAGCTTCTCTGATGTTACCTGGCAAGGAAACCAGGCCTTCATCAAAGGCTCACAGCATGCACTTCCGTCCGCACTTGTTATCCCGGACCGTATGCGTGGCGAAACTGTCTTCAACCTCGCCAGCCGTCCAACCGAGATTCGCTTTACCAGCGAAACCGATCCCAACGGCGTGCGTGGTATAGTTATCCGCAAGGCTTTCCTTGGCGAAATCATCGACTATCTGGTAAAAATAGGTGATCAGGAAATCCGCGTACAAATCGGGCGCCGTGAGCCCGGTCCTGAAGTTAACGAGGTATGCTATCTGCACTTCCTGCGTCCCTTCTGGTACAAAGTAAACGAATAAGCTCTCCATAAAAAAGCCAGCATATCAACTATGATATGCTGGTTTTTTATGTCATTTTCCTTCTTTTAAAGCTTTACGTCCAGCGAAGCGCTCACGCCAACGCCCTGCACGCGGTTAACATTTTGATAAGACACATTATCCACCGGAATCAGCACCTTACAACGCACGCCCAAAAGCGTCTGCTCAATCATCAGCGCCGCCTTTACCTGGTCTACTTTAGACTGCGGTCCCGAAACCTGCGCCGCACCGGCACGACTGCCATCACCAACAGAAATAATCGGCACTACCTTCGTCGCATCTGTAGAGCTTACACCGTATTTAGCCGTTACAGAGTTAATTGCATTATTCAGCGCCGGAGCGGTAGCATCTACAGCATAACCAATCGCACCACCCTTGAGGACCTTATCCAAAATACCAGCCTGCGCTGCAGGCATACTGTTACCTAAAACAAAACCACACACAAGTGCTGTTGCAATCCATTTTTTATTTTTCATAACGCATACCTCCTCGAATACTTATTATATTCGACAAGCGGCGTTAAAAGCCTTGCAAGCATTCTGTGAAATTACTACGAAAAAATATGCTATGCAGTATAGTCCATCCTTCATTCTTCAATACCAGCTAATAATCCCGGCATTTGTAGTTGCTTGTAATATTGTGGATATACTGAACTTGCTAAAACATATGCAGCTTCTGCAGCATAATGTGACACACAGTAACGATAATATTTATCTGGCAAAGCAATAATCTGCTTATTTTGTACAGCCTTTAAAGTCATATATGACGGATCATGGAGGATTTCATCTATAGCAGTTTTACGTTTGCTATCTGCCATCATCCTGGTAGCAGTCGGTAAAAGAATAACGTCCGGCTGCAATTTTACTATACCTTCCTTTCCAATACGTGCACCAGTTGGCAGTTCAATATTTCCAGCCGCATTTTCTATATATGCGTAATGGCATAAATCATCGAACAATCCACCTTTTACGCCAAATGCACCTTCTACAGATACAGCAAGTATTTTTTTCCGTTCAGTCACTGGAATAGATGAATTAGTCTTTTTTATCAGCTCAAAGATACTCTTCATGTTCTGCACAATAGACTTTCCCTTTTCAGCTTCACCTACTGCTTCACTTACATCTAATACACATTGCTCTATTTCTTGCATATTATGCGGTGCTTTAACAACGAAAACCTTTATTCCCATAGAGCGCATCGTTTCAATCTTCGTCCTGTCGGCATTATATGGCACCAAAACCAAATCTGGCTTAAGCTTCATTATTTGTTCAACAGGAATAATACGTTCTGTTTTTATCGGCACTTTTTTTGCTTTATCTGCAATAAACGACACTTGCGCATCAGAAAAATACTTTGGCAAAGCCAATATACGTTCTGGTCCAGTAAGATCCATTACTATATCAGGCACACCAACACCTAATGGTAATATCCTGTGCGGTTTCTCTTTAAAGCTTATATTAACGCCTGTAGCATCTTGAACAGTATATAAGGCTTCTTCATCATGTGTTTTCAGCCCTTTCCCACAAGCCATTGCACAAAAGGCTAAGGTTACAAGCATTATTACACAAATTAGTCGCTTCATCTTTCTGCCTCAATTACTTTATCATATCGCATTTGTATATACTGCTGCCAAAGCAGTTTTTTAAAATTATAGTAACCTGTTATTCCCGCAAGCGGCATACAACTGATATCATCATAAACTGGCTGGGATACTGCAATAAAATATGCTCTGCGTCCTGCACGGCGTATATACTGCTCACTTTCAATGCTACTACCTATAATAAGAATTACTGAACCGCTATTATCTTGTAGCACATCATCCATATCCCGAACAATCTTATATGGACCATCAGCATTTTTCTGCTTCATATTTCCGTGAATAATTAAGTACATTTTATCAAATCCTGCTAATTCCATTGTCAGACTTTTTGCCAAAGCATATGCAACTGACTCTGGCGCCGCAACTACAATAATCGGGAAATAAATGCTACCCCATTCCTTTTGCAAGCTAAATTCAGCAGCATTAAACATCTTATAATTAGCTTCAGACTCTTTTTTTAATATTTGTAGCTTATCCGTAGAAAGATTGCGTTGCTTTGCTATCTTTTCTAGCCATTGCCAAGTGCCAGTATAACCATATGGTATACCTGATTCAAGTATTCCTTCATTCCCTTGGGATAATTCTGATGCTATTACAGGAAAATCCTGATACTGCAAATTCAACCCTTGACGAAGTAAACGACGAATTTCCTGCATATCATAATAAGCATTATAATAGCACAAACTATACCCCCGCAAACAGCCAAATGTTACTTTTAGGCCTGCCTGCTCTACCATCTTAAATGCATAGTTATAACCATCCCAGAAATCGCCAGTCATAGCACCGCTTTCCATACTTAAGCAACACACATCAGGAATTTCTTCTGCTACAATGCCTAAAATGTCATCACCTATTAAACTAACAGCACAAGAATTGACAACACCTATACATGTTATTGCTTGCTTTTGTGTTTTAATCTGCCTCAAGACCTTCTTTACTTTGCCTTCTGTACCAAAAACAATGGCGTTTTCGTCAACATCACTACAATATAGCCTGTCTTCAATACTAAATGGTAGCATTTGCTGAAGTATTCGTTTCATTTGCAAGTAGCAAAATCGCGGTCCATTAACCAACACAACGGCTTCCCCAATATGCTCAAGCAAGCAGGCAATTTCTCCCACACCTGCACAATAATTTGTTTCTTTTTTTAATTCATATAAGCGTTTATTCATAATAGCCTCTATGCTTTTTCTGTACTATCATTCTTTTGATATCTTCTATTACCATTTGCAGGCCTTCTAACCCAAAGCCCATATTCATGTATGGTAACGACACGGCAAATGGTAATAAGTCTCGTGGTACTCTCACAGAAAGCACATTTTTGCCATCTAACCTTAAGCTGATTTCTTCTATGGTAAGATAAAAGCGGTCTATTTTTGAAAGCCTTGGTACATCATGCAGCAAAGTATCTAGGACATTTCCGTTCGCCATTGAATTATCCTGATCCATATAAATGCCTTCTACTTCCAGCTGCAAATCATCCAACAGCTCATTCAGCCATGTAAAGTTGAGTATAACCTTAGCATCTCTGATAACTATGCTAACCTTATTCCCTTTACCAGCTATAGCTAAAAAATCATTTATGAATTGACTATATTGCTGTTTTAACTGTTCGCAAAGCATCTTGTAACTGTATTCTGGCGATTGCAGAGCAATATGTATTCTTTCCAGCCAAGTCAATGTTTCCTTAAAACCTGCCGGATCAGCATAATCTAGTATCTGGATTCCAAGTTTTTCGTTAAGTAAATTCGCCGCTGACTCATAATCCGCTACCAACATGTTATTATGATCGATAATGACACCATAGCGGCAGGTACACAATAGCTTTATTTCTTCCAAACTAGCAGCTCCCGGGAATAATATAACTTTCTTCAGACCTAAGAAGTAAAGATATTGCTCTATGGTGCGGAATGCCGCAGAGTGTTTTCCTTCAAATGGAGCTATTATAACTATTGTATCGTCCCGCTTTTCTTGAAGTGTACAAAATCGATTGAGCATTATGCTGACAGCAAGCTTAAAGCCATTAGAGTAAGCGCCATTCATAAAGCCAAAGCTATTAATTGAAATGACTGGCACTTTATAGGTACCTTCTGCTTCCGCAGCTACTGCTTCAATATCATCACCGATAATCCCTACCATACACGAATTAACCACCAAGATATAGGCAGGGTTATATAATTCCGCAACCATGCCTATTGTAGCAGCCAGCTTTTTTCCGGATCCGTAGATGCAGTCATCATTAGTCAAATTTGTATATACAATCCTTCTACCAATGCTGTTAAACATTCCACGCATAGCGTTGGTAGCCTGATAGTTGCGTTCCAGCTCCCTGTCACGCAAAATATGTGCACATCCCAGTGGGCTGTTTAAGATTACTACCACATCTTCCGCATACGCCACAACGCGGCAAGCCCCTATCATGCTACAACCATAGCCTTTAAATCTTCGCAAAAGCTGTTGTCCCATTATCTAACACCTTTAATCAGAAAGTATATTCCATGCCAACCATATAATTTCTTCCTGGTGAAGCGTACCATGCCTCTGGATCCAAATCATATACTCTTTCAGTATAGTTGGTATTAAAAATATTTCCTATTTTGCCGAACAATTTGATACTATTGCTACATTTATAATTAGCACTTATATCCCACACCCAAAAGCTTGTAGACGTATGCACCTTAGCTGCTTTACGTCCTTCCCTGTTAATAACTCCACGTCCGTCAAAATCTACCGCCAAGCGGTCATTGTCATAGCCGATGTTAAAATTCCATACACCTCGTGGCAAATATCCGTTTTTATTAGGGTTCTTATTTGGTTGCGGGTCAACATAAATATAAGTATAGCCAGCACCAAGATTAATACAGTCATTAATACTCTTATTAACCTTTACGCTAAAACCTTTTGTTTTTTCAATATCATAGTTAGTATAGATACTATCATCACTGCCATCATTTTTCTTTACCAAACCGATAGCATCGCTGGATTTACGTCTATAAGCATTCAAATCAATAGTTGTATTCTTATCAAAGTAATGCTTCACGCCAAGCTCATAAGTATAGCCTGTTTCATATTTCAAATCTGGATTGCCAGAACCGGAAGAATACAGTTGGTTTACCGTTGGCGCAATAAAGTACTGCTTATAAGACGCATAAAAATTTGTCTTATCATCAGGTGTAAAACCGATAGTCGCACTACCACTGGTATGATTTCCATACTTGGAATGATTATCATAACGCAGACCATATGTTAAATTGTATTGTTTGGAAAAATCCCAAATATCTTGTATATATAAAGCTGTATTATGGAAATCTTTGTTTTTAATAGTCTGAGAAGCTCTATCAATACTATCTTTTGTATATTCAAAGCCACCTACCAAAGTATGATGTTCACCTATTTTATTTGTCAATTGGTCATTAATACTAATGTTAGTTTGTACATATTGTACTGGTTTTCTCGCGGTATAATTGTCATTTATATCCTTGCTATTCCTGC
>NZ_FR892813.1:0-26475 GCF_000434895.1 Phascolarctobacterium succinatutens CAG:287 | reverse complement strand
CTATTCCTGCTGAAGCTTAAAATATTATTGCTACTCTCAGAAAACTTATGATTATAGCTCATAACAAAATTATTGTTATCCTTAGTTCCATAAATCGGAGTGGCTTTTTCATAAACTTGTCCTTTTTTAGGTTTAATTCTGGAATAGTCAGATTTATACTGCGTGTACATTAAGCTCAAGTCATTTTTTTCATCAAAAGTTTTGCCCAACTTAACATTAAAAGTTTTGGCATCAACAGTTTCCGGTACCCTTCTTCCTTGACCATCTTTGAAGCTACCAGATTTTTTATTTTGTGCAGCAATATACCAGTTCAAGCCTTTTTCAGTACCGCCAGCACTCAAACCTACGTGGCTTGTCTTAAAGCTTCCGTAATCTGTGTGAAGTTTACCATACCCATTACCACTCTGCTTTCTAGTAACAATATTAATAACGCCACCTTGCGCGTCAGAACCATATAAAGTAGAAGCAGAACCTTTAAGCACCTCTATACGTTCTACTAAATTCATATCAATGAAGTCTGCGCTAGAAAATTTTTCAGCATCGCCTCCATTAAAATTTATTCTTACACCGTCAATTAAAACTACAATATTTTTTGAACCATTAATATAAAGAGTGTTATCTGCATAAGCTTCACCACTGCCACCCATGTTCTGAACATTAACACCCGGCAAGTTGCGGATTGCTTCACCAATATTATTAAAATGCTTATTTTCTATTTCCTGTCTACCTACTACATTAACGTTCGCATTAGCATTAAACATTGTCGTAGGTACCTTTGTCGCACTAACTACCAATTTCTCTAATGAAAATTCAGGTAAATCTTCTGTAGGCATTGCATTTGCAACATTAGTAATAGCGCCAACAGCCAACATCAATATTAAACTCTTATAACTACTTGAAATCATTGCACTCGCTCTCCTATAAACTTCAATATTCGATTGATTTTTTTAGCTTATGTGATATTATATACTATATAGCGCTATACACTCAATATGTTTTTCAAGGGGATTTAGTATTAAAATGAGTAACACAAACTACTTTTCTGTAAGTGAACTCGCTGCCTTAGGTAATGTATCTCGACAAACTATTCTCTACTATGATAAGCACAATTTACTAAAACCTAATTTTATAGACAGCAATGGTTACAGATACTACCACTTCAAAGAATATCTTATTTTAGAAATAATATTAAATTTTCGCAAATTAGGTATGTCTGTAGACGAAATAAAGGCTTACATAAATGAAAAAAGTCCAGAAGCTTTAGATAACATACTAATGAACAAAGCAATAGAATATGAGTTAACTATAAAAAAACTAAAATGTTTATTAGCAGATATCGAAATAGTTCGCACAAATTTAGCAGCAATCAATAAATATAACATCGGTAGTCTAACTATTCACCAACAAGAGCAAGAGATTCTAATACTTAGTCCTTTGGTTGATAAAAAAGCACCAATCAAAACAAGAATAAAAATATTAGGAAACTTCAACCTACCGCTATATAAATCAAATCACTTTAAGTCCTGCAAAGTCAGTTGGATAATTACAGCAAATGATTTTCTTAATGGTGAATGCAGGAAAAAACGCTACTACTGCTCACCAGCATATGTTGATTCAAATAATAAAAAAAAGATTATCTTACCTGCTGGAAATTACTTAACATATATTTTTCAAGGAGCTTTTCAACCGCAAGCCACAAAAATCTATGATATTATTACCCAATATCTGCATAAGCAACATTTAAAGATTATTAGCCCGATAAAAATTACTACCTTGAAAGATTTTTGGACAGCTAAGACAAGAGATGACTATATAAGTATGCTTTCTGTTGCGGTAGAAAAAGAATGAAAATATTTAGCTTATTACTATATTTTGACTTGTTTTCCTTTATAACCGAATTAAATTTCAAGAGCTTATAACCCAGATAAATTCACCAACAAGCTCGATTTTAAATCACAACAAGGCTGTTGTACTACCCTGCAAGTACAACAGCCTCTATCTTTTGCTCATACTATTTTGCTATCATTTATTTTCTGCTACCATCAGACCGCTGTCATGCACGCGCAGCGGTACCTTTAACACCTGGCCAGGATAAATAGTCTTAGATTTTAGCTTATTAGCCTGCGCAATGCGGAAAATAACCTCTCGCACGTCCTCACGTTCTTCTGTATGACGTCCGGCAATATCCCACAGCGTTTCGCCATCAGCAACAGTCACAGTATATTCCTTGTAAACAGGTTTGTCAGCAAACACAGCACTATAGCCAGCATAAAGTAAGCAAGCGCAGCAGATAATAGTTAAAAACCTTTTCATATCTATCACCACCAAATAAATCTCTGTTTGCTTATATTATAGTATCAAGCACGAACTTTGTCAACACTTTTGTGAATTTTTGTTTGCTGTTTTCTGATGTTTTCGAACATTTTACCTAAATCAAATGTCGTTTATGCGCTATATCCAAAAAAATTACTGCAGCAAAAAAGGCATTACCTTTCGGCAATGCCTCTTTACCTAAGCTTGTGCTACTCTATATCAAAAATTTTGCCCGGATTCAGGATATTATTGGGATCCAGCGCTTTTTTAATCGCACGCATCATTTCCAGCTCATCGGGATTAGTGAATTCCTGCATCAGCTGTTTACGTTTATAGCCAATGCCATGCTCACCGCTCAAACGACCGCCGTGTGCATAAATAAAGCGATACAACTCCTGCTGATTGGCCTTTACTCTGGCATCCCAACCAGCATAATCCTCAGCCTCCTGTTTCAGGATATTCAGATGAATGTTGCCATCGCCGGCATGACTGGCAATGCGTGTTACCAGCTGATATTTTTCTGCCAGACGCAGGATTTCTGCAAGTAGCGCAGGCTCATGATCTACCGGGCAGACAACGTCCTCCTTGCAGACAATCAGGCTTTCAGCGCGCACTGCTTCGGCAAAGGCCTTGCGTGCCTGCCAAATTTTATCGTGCTCGGCTACCAGCACATCACCAGCACCATTTTCGGAGCAGATTTCATCCATCGTGCAGGCCTTTTCATCCAAGTCATCCTCGCTGGTGCCTTCCACCTCTACGATAAGATAATTGCCTTTGTCACTGCCCTGCAGCGTTGTACCGAGATAACGCTCCACGGATTTGATAGTGATATTATCCATATATTCTACGCAGGTAGGCATGATGCCAGCCATAATCAGCTTGTTAACTGTGCCGATGGCATCCTCAGGCGCTTCAAAAACTGCCAACAGATCCATGCTGTACTTAAGCAGCGGCAGCAGCTTCACAGTAATCTGCGTGATGATACCCAAGGTACCCTCGCTGCCAATAATCAGCTGCTCAAGGCAGTAGCCTGTAGTCTGCTTTTGCAGGCGTGCTCCCAGCTGCACAATCTTGCCGGTAGGATTAACCACCTCCACAGCATATACCTGATGACGTGTAGTGCCGTATTTAACTGCACGGTTACCGCCGGCATTGGTTGCCACATTGCCGCCGATAAAACAGGAGTCACCACTGCAGGGGTCACCTGCATAAAAAGCACCCTTGGCCGCAGCCGCAGCCTGCAAGTCGGATGTACGCACCCCCGGCTCTACAACCGCGTACATAGCATCGGCATTAACCTCGATAATCTTATTCATCTTTTCGAGCGAAAGCACTACACCGCCATAAATAGGCACTGCACCGCAGGCAAGACCTGTGCCTGCGCCACGGGGCACAACCGGGAAGTGATATTCATTCGCCAGCTTGACCACAGCCGCCACCTGCTGTGCATTTTCTGCAAACACCACAGCCTCAGGCATATGATGATAGGCCGGGTCAGTTACTTCATCATGGGCATATATTTCCATCTGCCCTGCATCCGTCACTACATTCTGCACGCCGACCAAAGCCTGCAGCTTGGCAATTATTTCATTAGACAGCTTGTTATACTCCATAACTCAGTCCTCCTCATTTGTAATAATAAGATTTTACATAACTCTATGCTTATTTTATCACAAACCGTGATATTTATAACAGCTTCTTAAAACAAAAATTGCCGAAGCCACAGCTTCGGCAGTAAAGATTTTAGTTTTTGGATTTTTTTACTTCTTCCAGTTTGTTTTTCATCCAGTCAATCATTGCTACCTTGCCAAAATCGTGCCAGGTTTCACATTCGGTATTTTTGGCAATATACTCATTCCACTTATCCTGATTAACATTTTCTACTTCCATCAGGTTCATAATGCCAAAACCGCTGCGCCAGATCATATCATCCATAGAAGTAAATTTGCTGTTTTCCTGCAAAAACTTAGGATTGAATAATTCCTGGAAGGATACCTTGTTCAAAATCTTGCCCAGTTCCTTATCCTCGGTAAAAATTCCCAGATAATGCTTAAAGGTTTTATCTAATTTATTTTTTTCCATCTTGCTTCCTCCAAAAATAGTTGTATAAGGGTATTTTAACACAAAAGCAATAAAATGGCACTAGCATTTTCATATTCCGTGTACAGAATCATTAATTTATGCCCGCATAACACAGATATGATAATCATTATTGAATTCCTACTAAATTCATAGTAGAATATAGTCATTAGAAAGGTTGTGACCGTAATGAAAATTTCTACCAAGGGACGTTATGCCCTGCGATTGATGCTCGATTTAGCAATCAACCACACCGGTAGCTATATACCATTAAAAACAGTTGCCCAACGGCAAAATATTTCCGATAAATATTTAGAGCAGATTATTCACCAGCTGAGTAAAGCAGGCTTTGTCCAAAGCGCCCGCGGCGCTCAGGGAGGCTATCGTCTGGCGCGCACGCCTGATGAATACACTGTCGGTGAAATTCTGCGCACAGTCGAGGGCAGTCTGGCTCCCGTATCCTGCCTGGATTGCAAAACACCCTGCGATCAGTTTGATTCCTGTATCACCATCGGTCTGTACAAAAAAATTCAGCAGGCCATTGACGGCGTAGTTGACCACACTACGCTGCACGATATGATTAATGATTACCGTGCCAAGCATCCGCAGGCTGAAAATATTTAAAAGCGAGCCAAGCACCCGCATTTTATAGAAAAACAACAAAGCATTAGGAGGACAATAATATGAACAGAGAAGAAGCCTGGAATTTATTACGTCAATATAACAAGGAATCCTTTCATTTACGTCATGCGCTTACTGTAGAAGGCATTATGCGTTACTTTGCCAAGGAGCTTGGCTATGCAGACCAGGAGGAATACTGGGGCATCGTAGGCCTGCTGCATGACTTGGATTTTGAGCTGTATCCCGAGGAACACTGCGTAAAATCTCAGGAGCTGATGCGCGAGCACGGCGTGGACGAAAGCATTATCCGTTCCACTGCCAGCCACGGTTGGGGCCTGACTGCCGCTAACATCGAACCTGAGCATCAGATGGAAAAGGTGCTTTTCGCTATCGATGAGCTTTCCGGCTTAATCGGTGCCGCTGCCCTGATGCGTCCTTCCAAAAGCGTACAGGACATGGAGCTGAAATCCCTGAAGAAAAAATTTAAGGATAAACACTTTGCAGCCGGCTGCAGCCGCGATGTAATCAAACAAGGTGCCGATATCCTGGGCTGGCCTTTGGACGAGCTGATGGAAAAAACCATCGCCGCTATGCGTGTAGACGAAGCAGCCATCAACGAAGTCTGCGATAAATTATGAGGCGCACAGCCTTAATCTGCTCTTTGCTGCTCAGCCTTGCAGGCAGCAGCTTCGCGGCCACATCTGAAGAGATGTGGCAGGATTATCAACAGAAACCGGCCATAGTTTCCAATAATACAACCAAACAGGCAGAGCCTACGGAAGCCGAAAGCAGTATTGACACTTTCCAAGCAGAGGAACACGCTGCAGACAATAACATCGTAAGCACTGCTCCTACTGTACCGGCAACGCCAAAGCAGGAAGAAACAGCAGCCGAAGCGCCCATGACAGTGAATGAAGCAAAAGCACCTATGGCAGAAGTGCCAACAACACCAGCTGCTGCAAATACTGCAGCTAAACCGCCTGTTATCAGCAATGAGCCTGTGCCACCTGCAGACAAACCCAAGCCTAAACCAAAGCTTAATTTGGTAGGCAAGCCGCCTCTGCCCAGGCAGTTCATGCGTACACCGCAGGCAAGCGATTTTACTATTGTCAGCAGTAAAGCCGGCGGTTATAATATTGCCGTACCTAATTCCTTCGGCAAAAATCCGCTGGCAGACCTGCCTCAAGCCGAAGGAGCTATGCTGGTGCGCACTGCAGGCAACACTCTGATGTTGGCAGCAACCGTGCTTGACCCTGCGGATACTGCAAGCTTTAAGGCAACAGAAGCTCTACCTGTCTATGAAAATGCCAAAGTATACTGGCAATGGCAGCATGGCAATCAGTTAATTTGGACCTGCCGCCTGAGTGCCCACAATGATTATCACGGCAACAAGCTGCTTTTGACCGCAGAAGCTCAGCAGAACGACAAAACCTACCAGTTGCTGTACGTAATGCCTGCAGCTCAAGCAGATACCTATCTGCCGCAGGCAATTTACTCCTTAGACAGCTTTAAAGTAAACCAGCCATAAAGAAAAATCCTCCGTCAGCTCGCCAGCTGCGGAGGATTTTCTTCTTTCTCTCTCGTTAATTATGAGTCCGGGGACATTAGCTTTGTTGGGACATTGGCTAAAAGCAAGGGGTGTTAAAGGTTAAGAAGAAATAAGCAGAGGGATAACACCATATGCAAACAAACTGTATAACTACGAGAATTTCTATGCAAATTGACTTTTAAAGAAAGGCTTGTTAAATTAGCTCAGCTTTTTCAGATAAGCTTGTCCTTTTTCATGCTCGGACATAAACTGGAACAGGTAGAGGCCGCACAGGAATAAGAAGATGTTCGGCAGGAAAGGCACATACTCCAGCGAGACAAAATCTGCACTAGGCAGCCCCAGCCATACGTTCCAGTCACCGTACAGGAAGGACGGCAGATGTCCGATTATCTTACCTTGCCAGATGATCACGCCATCGGTAAGATGCCTGGTCAAATCATAGGCTATTGCAGATAACAGCCAACCGCAGGAACCGGGAGACTTCTGCAGCCACCAATGAATGGGCTGTACTACCAGATATGCAAGACCAAGGAAGGTAAAGATGCCGAAATAAATGGGATGCTGCGGTGTGAAGATATAGGTGCAAAGCGAAATCGCAGTGCCTACACCCAAAAGGCCCAATCCCCATTTGAGGTAATTGCTGCCCTGGCTAAATGTCATACCGCACAGAACCACAATGCTCCACAGCGTCAGCCGCTGCCACCATACATAATCCCAAGCAGGATTAGTACCCTGAGCTACATTGATATTATACAGGAAGTAGAAAACTGCCAGATTCAGGAAGGCTGCAGCCTTGAGTGCATTCAGCACACGATACTGCTTCTTTGCTGTTTTTGTTTCTGACTGCTCATACATTTTTGCTAATAACTTTTCCATAATACTTACCTCGCTTTCATCGTGTGAGGTGAAGCGCCGCGCAAACCTTAGGGAATATTTATTATTCCCTGTAGTTATAATATAAACTATTCTGTCAGAATTTTCAAGAGGTCAAGTTATATCGTTTGGGCATGCGGCAATTAGTTTTATATCAGTTATGCTTTATTGGAATATCAATAATGCATTGAAGGAATAACTATGCCCTAAAAAAGCCAAAAACAGCAGAGAAACTGTAAACATCATTACACTTTCTCTGCTGTTTTGTAACCTAGCTTCTTTTTTTATTTTTTACTTTTCTACACTAAAGGTATTAGTTAATGCCGCAAAATCCTCCAGGCTGAGAGTTTCCGCTCTGCGCTTGCCGTCTACGCCGGCACGCTGCAGCCACTGCGCACACTGCTCGGAGTTGATGCCCATATTCTTCAGCGAATTGCTGAGCATCTTGCGTCTGAGGGAGAACGCTGCCTTAACCACGCGGAAGAACAGCGCTTCGTCGCACACCTTTACCGGTGGCTCGGAGCGGCGCTTGCACACAATAACAGCCGAATCAACAGCCGGTGCGGGAATAAATGAGGTCGGCGGTACGATAAACGCTATCTCCGGCTCGGTATAATACTGAATAGCTACCGAAAGCGCACCATAATCCCTGCTGCCGGGTTTGGCAGCCATGCGTTCGGCAACCTCCTTCTGCACCATAGCAACTAAACGCTCCATAGGCAGGCGCTTTTCCAGCAGGGCAAAAATAATCGGCGTAGTAATATAATACGGCAGGTTAGCGCACACCTTAAATTCCGGTGCTGCCACCGTTTCCATAATATTTACCTGCAGGATATCGCCATTGACGATGCGAACATTGTCATAGCCCTCCAGCGTAACATCCAATACCGGCAACAGGCGTTTATCCAGCTCTACCGCCACAACATCGGCACCGCTTTCTGCCAGTCCCTGTGTCAGCGTACCGATACCGGGACCTACCTCCAGCACCTTATCCGCAGGGGAAAGCTCTGCTGCCTCTACTATACGGCGCACAATATTTTCATCAATCAGGAAATTCTGCCCCAGCTTTTTATCGGCACGCAGTTTAAAGCGGTGCAGAATATGATTCGTTACCTGGGGAGAAGCAATAACCGGTTTATTCACTCTTCACTCTCCAATTTTTCTAAAGCAGCCGTAAATTCTTCACGGCTCACGCCATAATGATTCAAGCGTTCCAAAAAGCGTTTGGCATTGCCATAGCCTATACCAAGCTCGGCACCCAGCGCATCACGGCGCGCAGAGGCACTTTCGCTGCCATTCAAATCATTTTGGAATAAATCACGCATGGTAAATTCCTGCTGCGGACGATATTCATGGTGACGCACCTTAGCCAGAGCTTCCAAAATCGCCTCCGGCTGCGCCTGCTCCACGCCTACGTCATTATTGGCAGTTGCCTGACGTTTAGGAATAAACGCCTGACCTGCGTCCGGAAAGCGCTCCGTCAAGAAGCGGCGAATGCGTTCACCGGCACCGTCAGGATCGGTCAGGATAATTATCCCGCGTTTTTTATACGCAGCCTCTATCTGGCGCAAAGTATATGGTGCCAGCGTAAAGCCGCCGGTTTCGATAGTATCGGCCTCCAGCGCCTTACCGATTGCCACCGTATCCATTTTTCCTTCTACTACGAGCACTTCCTTAAGCATCAGATAAATTCCACCTTAATCAGCTAAAATATAAATATCTACATCGCGTCTGCCCCACTGGATAGCACGATGATAATCATTAAAGAACAAATCTACTCTGTGGTGAACCATATCGCCACCGGTATCACCGGCCATAGCGATACCATAACCGGGGATATACATTTTTGTATAATACGGAATAAAGCGCGGGTCAACAGCCACAATGCCTTCATACGGAACAAGACCGATAGAAGTACGGCTGCCTGTTGCTACATAAGCAGAGGCATGGGCACTGATTTTTTTCGTATAGCGCTTATAGCCCTCAGGAGTATAGACGCTCATCGCCATACCCTTGCGGATAACCTTTGTTTCCGGCTCAATCAGCACATGACGCGTCAGCTCCTGTACGGAATGACTGCCATCACCGTTTTTTACCTTTTTGGAAACAACCTTCGCTGTACCGGCCTTGCCTTCAACGTGTATCTTTTCCGTACCGAAGTTCAGACTATAATCGTCCTCATACTTCACCGGAATATCTACACTAGCTTCACTGAACTGCAGCTCCTCATCGGCATTCAAAATATAAACCTGCATGCCTTCCTTAAACGGCTCATGCACATCCGGATAAACACGCTCCTTTTTGTAGGAGATGCCCAAATCCTTCAGCGCCTCGCCTACAGTCGGCTTGCAGCTTTTGTATTCTACCGTTTCATTGCCACGGATAACAGTAAAGGGCTTGCCGCGCAGTACCTCAATCACACTGCCGTTCTGTACCCTTTTGGTATTCTGCAGCTTCCAGCCATCGCCCTTCTCCAGAACAATGCCGGCCTCCTGCAAAATTTTCCCAGGCTTTACTGCATTAGTACGCACTTCCTTAGTCTGGCCGTCACAGAGAATAGTCACCTGCTGTGAAATATCAAAACCCGTCAGGAAGGGTACCATCAGCATAAGAATAACGGCAGACAATAAACAATTTAAATGTAATCTGCATATATGCTTAATCATAAAAACCTCCTTAATCCGGTAATTATTTTAACATAAAACAGCAGGAAGCGTCAAATCCGTGACATTTACGGCATTTTCACGTATCTAAAATATATAATTTGTTAGCATATAGACTAGTTATAGTCTAAAATTTTCCCGTCCATTGAGATTATTTAACAGCAGGCTCATAGAATTTTTTCACCTGCTCCGTATAACTGCCATCCTGATTATACATAATCAGCGGCGGCAAAACATCCAAGCCGTAGCTGCCGCCCTTCTGCATTTCCATCAGGAAAATCCAGGCAGGCTTATCAATTTTGGAATGCACCCATTGCAAACGCTTCGGCTGCAGGCCATACTTCAGCGCCAGCTGCATGCTTTCGGCAAAGCGCTCCGGCAGCTGCACCAAAGCAAAGCGTCCGCGATAGCGCACAGCAAAAGCCGCCGCCCGGAAAAAATCCTCCAGCGTCGAGGTAACCTCGTGGCAGGCAGCAGTGCCTACCTGGCGCACGTTGCCGCTGTTGCGGTAGGGCGGATTGGCAGCCACCAAATCCATGCTCTCCGGCTGCAGCAGCTGCTTGTAATTGCGCAAATCGCCGTCTATAACAGTAAACTTATCCTGCAGGGAATTATCGGCAATGCTTTGGCGTACCAGCTTTGTCACCTGCGGATTGCAGTCTAGCGCCGTCACTTCTGCGGCGCCTCGGCTTTCCAGCAGCATGCTGATGGCACCGGTACCGCAGCCCAGCTCCAGCACCTTGGCCTTGCGTACAACATGCGGAAAGTTGCCTAAAAACACGGCATCAGTCGTATAGCAGAATTCCTTGGCATCCTGCCAGATTTTATAGCCGCAGCCCGGCACATAATCACAGCGCAGGCTGTTTTCCTGCTCAGACATTATCAGCCTGGGAAGCATCTACAAGCTCTTCCCACTCCACCTGAATAGTATTATCCGGAGAAAGCTGTACAGCAGCGGTACGCTCCTTGCGGTTAATGCCTACTACCTTGCCTTCGCCCATAGTAGTCACTACCTTGCTGCCCATCTTGGGAATTTCAATGCGCTCGCGACGACCGCAGCCGTTGCAGCCGTGCTTGCAGTACATATGGTTTTCATACTTCAGGCAGCACATCAGACGACCGCAGATGCCGGAAATCTTCGTCGGGTTCAAGGACAGGCTCTGATCCTTGGCCATGCGGATAGAAACAGGCTCAAAATCGCCTAAGAAGGTTGCACAGCACAACGGACGGCCACAGCTGCCGATACCGCCCAGCATCTTGGCCTCATCACGCACACCAATCTGGCGCAACTCGATACGGGTACGGAAAACAGCTGCCAGATCCTTAACCAGCTCACGGAAATCAATGCGTCCGTCAGCAGTGAAGTAGAAAATAATCTTATTCACATCAAAGGTAAACTCTACGTCAATCAGACGCATGGGCAGGCCATGATTTTTGATTTTGCGCAGGCAGATATTGAACGCTTCCTTTTCACGGATTTTGTTTTCTGCCAGCTTCATGTCATCATCGGCTGTTGCTTTACGCATAACCGGCTTGAGCGGGGAAACAATCTGCTTGTCTTCTACCTCACGCGGTCCGATAACAACCTCGCCATATTCCACACCGCGCGCTGTTTCCACGATAGCGAAATCACCCTTTGCTACACCTGTTTCCGCCGGGTCAAAATAATATATCTTGCACGCTTTTTTAAAGCGAATGCCTACTACTGTCGGCATAAAATATCACTCCTTATAAATTTTATCTATTTTAAGCGCCATGGTTTCCAATGCCGTTTTCATACCGACACTGCTCACCAATGCGTCATATGCTTCCTGTACAATCACTAAAGCCTGCTTCAGCGCCGACAGCTGCCAGCCGCTGCTCTGACTTTTAAGCTCATCCAGTAAATCTATATTATATATTCTATCATAAAGCTGCAATTTGCACATCATTAAATCGCGCAACAGCAGCTGCCACAGCTGCACGAGCAGCAGTGCCTGCTCGCGCTGCACCTTTTTGTCCAGCCAGCTGCGGCCGGCCAGATAATTCATCGGCATCGCCAACGGCAATGCCTCCAAAAAGGCTGCTGCCTGCTTGCGGCATTCAAATACATCCAGCTGCCCCTTGCCAGCAGCTAAATTCAGCGCCAAGCCGATTGAGCCTTCACTGATACGTGCCAACACTGCAGCCTTGCCAGTCTCTATCTGCCTTGCACGCAGCACCTGCTCCACCAGCTGCGGCTCCAGTGCCTGAAAGCGCAGCTGCACCACGCGCGACATAATAGTCGGCAGCAGCTTATTTACATTGGCTGCCAGCAAAATAATCACCCAGCCTGCCGGCGGCTCCTCCAACAGCTTCAAAAAAGCATTAGCTGCGGCGGGAACCATAGTATCCGCATCCTCAACAAGGCACACCCGCGTCGCTGACATCACCGGTGCCAGCGCCGTTTTAGCCGTCAGCTCCCTGATCTGGTCGATAATAATCGTATCTCTTAAACGGTCCTTTTTATCATCCCATTCATGCTGCACCAGCACGAAATCCGGATGGCTCAGATTGCCGTCCTGCAGATTCATCAGCCTGCAGGCCTCACAGCCATCTGTTCCGTTATGCTGAAAGCACAGCAGTGCCTTAGCAAATTCCAGAGCCAGCGTGCGCTTACCCAAGCCGGCAGCACCGCTGAAAAGCAGCGCATGCGGACGCTCCTTGGCCTGCAGATAGTTCTGCAGAAATTTTTTCTGTTCTTTGTGGCCGATAATATGCTCCCACATTTTATTTATCTCCGCTGATTACTCTGCCGATGGCCTGCAGCACCTTCGCAGTAACCTCCTGCTGCGTGCCTAAGGCATCAATCACCTGGAAGCGTTGCGGCTCTGCCGCTGCAAGCTGCAGAAAGCCTGCACGCAGACGCTGCTGAAATTCCAGCCCCTGCTGTTCATAACGGTCCTGCACACCACGCTGCTGGCGACGCGCCAGCAATTTTGCCGGGTCGGCATCAAAAACAAGCGTCAAATCAGGCTCCAAGCCTCCGGTAGCAAAAGAGCCCAACCGGCGCAGCTGCGCAATCTCCTCCGGAGTTTTGCCCTGCGCCAATCCCTGATAAACCAGTGTTGAATCATTAAAGCGGTCACAGATAATAATCTTGCCTGCTTCCACCGCCGGACGCAACAGCTTGTCGACATGCTCGCTGCGTGCTGCCAGATACAGCAACGTCTGCGTTGCTGTTGTCAGCGGCAGCTCCAGGTCCAGCACCAAAGCGCGCACCTTTTCAGCCAGCTGAGTACCACCGGGCTCGCGGCTTTCCAGTACATCATAGCCCTGCTCGCGCAAGGCCTGCGCTGCCAAATGCTGCTGGGTAGTTTTCCCCGCTCCGTCTATTCCTTCAAATGTAATGAAAAATCCTCGCATTTTATTTACCTCAATCCGCAATAATACGTATCGTTTGTAAGCTGCTGTCTGCAGGTCCGCTTACCGGCAGCCCTAGCTCCTTCTGAGCTCTGCAGTAGGCAATAATCTCTTCCGTTACCAGCTCACCCGGCAGCAGCACCGGTATTCCCGGCGGATAAAAGCTCACCTGCTCGCCGCAGATTTTGCCTGCAGCCTCTGCCAACGGTACCGCTTTTTTCGCACGATAGAACACGTCGCGCAAGGGCAGAACTGCCTGCGTCTGCGGCACCTTCGCTGCCGCTGCCAACTGCAGCGGCGCACGCTTCTGCGCCTGCATTTTATTCAGTACAGCGGCAATTCTTGCCAACGCCTCGTCATAATCCGTAGTAACATCGGCATAGGTCACCAAAAAAAGTACATTATAGGCATCTACAAGCTCAACAGCAACTCTTGCCTCACGGAAAAGCTCACCAACCTCTACGCCGGTATAGCCCCAGGCTGCAAAGTTGACTGTCACCTTCGTGCTGTCCAGCTGCAGTCCGCCGCAATCTGTCGTCTCCATTACACGCAGGCCGCTATAGGCGGCACACAGGCTGCGCAGCTTGGCAGCAGCCTGTACAGCCGCCGCTGCCATCTCCTTGCCGTAGACCTGCACCTGCGCTCTGGCAGCATCCAGTGATGCCATCAGCAGATAGTTGGGACTTGTCGTCGTCAAAATGCTCATCACATCCGCCGCACGCTGCAAATCAAGACGTGCTCCCTGCACATGCAGCATACTGCACTGCGTCATCGCGCCCAAAATCTTATGCGTACTCTGAGCACAGGCATCAGCACCGCACTGCAGAGCGGATGGCGGCAACAGCTCACTGAAGCCCAGATGCGGTCCATGCGCCTCATCCACCAGCAATACTGCATTATGCGCATGGCAGCAATCGGCAATCGCCCGCACATCTGCCGCCACACCGTAATAATTGGGGCTTGTCAGCAGCACCGCCTTAATTTTGCTGTCCTGCGCCAGCGCCGCCTCTATCTGCTGCACAGTAACCTGCATCTGAATACCGAATTCCGGCTGATACTCCGGCTGTAGATAAACTGCCTCTATACCACCCAAAACAAGTCCGCCAGCAACACTGCGGTGCGCATTGCGTGGCAACAGCAGCTTTTCCCCCGGGTTCAGCGCCGTCAGCAGCATGGCATGAATTGCCTGGCTTGTACCGTTGACTGCCCAAAAGCAGGCATCACTGCCGTAGGTTTGCGCCGCCAGCTCTTGCGCTTCTTTAATATAGGTTTCCGGCTCATGGATATCGTCCAGCTCGCTCATCAGCGACACGTCCATCTGCACGCTGGCACCCAGCTCCTGACGCAGCAAGCGCTGCATGCCGCGTCCTCCCTTATGTCCGGGAGTATGCAGAGGATAGACGTCCTCACTTTTATATTGCAGCATCGCCTCTATCAAAGGCATGCTAATTTTATCTTTCATTATTTGCTCCCTCCGGCAAAGCTAAACTAATTTAGTACATCATTATATTTTAACATATTTAGCACTGCAGATATAGCTTTAAAGCAGCTATCCGCACAAATTTATTCTTACGCTGCGCACTTCTGCACAAAAAAGAGAGGCCCGCAGATCACATGACCTCTCTGAGTTTTTATATTAGTCCATTACTTACGCTTTAGTTGAGCTAATCTAATTTTGAAGAATAATTGTATTAAACAGCTATATTAAAAGCTTATTGCAATATAGCCGATCATCAGGCATAGCAATAATAAGTACAGAGTGTATAACAGTGTGTATACTTTATATTAGTTCCACGAGTTAACATCAATTCTCCACAACGTCTGCTCATCACTCTTTTTCTCAATCTTTAATACAACGGATGCCTTTACGTTATTTTTAGTTTTTAAAAAATTTTTACTATCTTTGCCATATGAACCTCTATCTTCTATCCACCCCTTATTTTGTAAAGAACTATTGTAATAATTTATTAGCCTACAACTCTGACTGGTCGGAACTTGAACTGTATACCAATAATGTGAATCTCTATGCATATCGTAAATTACAGTCGAAAAGCCAGACTTATAAATAATATTGATCGCCTCATTTCTTAGTTCCTGTTCATCAGCACTTTTCATGAATTGATTGCCTAATATAACACATACAATTAACAGTACAACTATTACACAAATCTTTCTTTTATCTATAGTCTTTAATATTGCCAATATACTTTCCTCCATAGTGTTTAAGGTAACATCCTTTCCTGCGACAACACTGCTGCCTTTAACGTTAGCAGCCTTATCTGCATCCAGGTTCACATTGCCTTTAACACTGCCAACTATATCAATTGGAAAGCAAAAACAATATATTTATTCCAAATTCATTCTTGAAAAATAATATAACGAACGGCATTATGAATATAAGAAGAAAACTTCCTATTAAAAAGATTAGGCTGTTTTTTATAAGAAATCTTTTCTTTAAACGTTGTGTTTTTTCTTCATCTTTTCTCATGTAGGTAAGCATTTCTCTAACATCATTATGTATATTCCCCCATATTATGGCTAAAAATAATGGTAATACTTTTATTGGAAAATAATACTTCCATAACACAATTCTTGAAGGTGTCGGAGGCCCAACTATATATACCATATAAAATATTATGTAGTATATTATATATGTAATATAACATTTAGTTGTTTTGTTTATTTTCATTTCCTGATCCTCTCAATTCATTTATGGTTTTTATATCAAGCATTAGTCCTAAATTATCTAGCGTATCTATTAACTTATTTTGTTCAAGTTGATTATACAATCTACCCAAATTTTTAGCGGTGTCCAGAAAACTGGGTACATATCAAATCGGCAGCAAGCTGGTACGCGGTATTTTAGGAAGTCTTTTTAAAGGTAAATAAAAAAATTCAGGACTGACGCACAGCCAAGGCGTCAGTCCTTTTAGTTTAGACATAAAAGCTATAATTATTTTTTGATTACCAGAGCCTGCAGCAGCAAATCCTCGGCAGCATCTGCCGGATTGCCGATAGCATGACCTTCGCCGCTGGGACAGTGCACCTTATCGCCTGCATGCAGCGTCATAGCCTTGCCGTTATCGTTGTACTCAGCAGTTCCCTGCAACACCACGATAGTTTCACTGTTACCGTCATGGATGTGATAGCCAAGGCTGCAGCCCGGTTTAAGAGTTACCTTAGCGTACATTACTACGCTGTCGTTAAGCATGCTTTCGTCAAGATAATGTTCAATAATTACGTCACCATTGCCACCGAAGCGGTTGGCGCAGATATCTGTTTTGCTGTTTGTTATTTTCATAAGCAAAGCCCCCTCTTTTTGTACTGCTTCCATTATATGCCTATTTCGTGCATCAGGCAAATATTTCTCTGACAGCATATATAATTTATCTCCTTGACACTTACCGACAAAAACATTATACTTATGCTAACAACTTCATAAACAAAACTTAGAGTGAGTCTGAAATTTAGCTCATGAAGGGGTACACCACCACGGGTGTAGCTTTTTCATGAGCTTTTTTTATTACCCGAAAGGAGAAAATCATGCTTATCAACGAAGAAGAAAAGGCCTTAGGCTGCCCCATCGCGCTCAGCGAGCTGCTTACGCAACTCGGCTATCGCGCCGAGCTTGTTGCCATCGAGCTTAACGGCAATATCATCAAGCAGGCGGATTTTGGCAGTACAACAATTACCGACGCCGATAAATTGGAAATTGTCAGCTTTGTAGGAGGTGGCTGAATGATTATCAAGGAGGAAATCAATGCCGCACTTGGCAAAGGACTGACACAGGCGCAGCTTGATGCGTTGCACAACGCGCGCGTTGCTGTCGTAGGCCTCGGCGGACTCGGCAGCAATATAGCAGTCGCCTTAACGCGTCTTGGTGTAGGCAATCTTTATATTTATGATTTCGACAAGGTAGAGCTTTCCAATCTCAACCGTCAATATTATTTTCTTGATGATATAGGGCAATACAAAGCAGACGCCCTTGTGAAGCATTTGCGCCAGATAAACCCCTACGCAGCTTTGCATTCGCAGGTAATCAAGGTAACAGAGGATAACATCCCCACGCTTTTAGGTGATTGTGACATCATCTGCGAAGCGCTTGATGATGCTGCCGGCAAGGCTATGCTCGTGAGCACTGTATTGAGTACCTGGAGCGATAAAAAGGTTATCGCCGGCAGCGGCATTGCCGGCTTCGGCAAAGCAGAAGAAATCACCAGTAAAAAAATCACCAAAAATCTTTATCTTTGCGGCGACGGCAGCAGCGATTTTCACGATTTACCGCTCTGCGGTGCGCGCGTCGCACTCTGCGCCATGCAGCAGGCACTGCTTGCCGCACGCATTATTTTAGACTTGGAGGAGAATTAAAATGACAAACGATACATGGACTTTAGGCGGACACGAATTTCATTCCCGTTTTATTTTAGGCAGCGGCAAATATTCGCTGGACTTAATCAAAGCAGCCGTAGAGCAGGCCGGTGCGGAAATCCTTACGCTCGCTCTGCGCCGCGCCAACAGCGGCGCTCTTGCCAACATTCTTGATTACGTGCCGGAAAACGTTACTTTACTGCCCAACACCAGCGGTGCGCGTAATGCCGAAGAAGCAGTGCGCATTGCCCGCCTCGCACGCGAGCTTTGCCACACCGACTTCTTAAAAATCGAAGTAATCAAGGACAGCAAATATCTGCTCCCCGACAATCACGAAACCATTAAGGCAACAGAAATTCTTGCCAAAGAAGGCTTTATCGTTATGCCCTATATGTACCCTGACCTGCAGAGCGCACGTGACATGCGTGATGCCGGTGCTGCCTGCATCATGCCGCTGGGTGCACCGATTGGCAGCAACAAGGGCCTTTGCACCAAGGACTTTATCCAAATCTTAATCAACGAAATCGACCTGCCGATTATTGTCGACGCAGGCATCGGCAAGCCTTCACAGGCCTGCGAGGCTATGGAAATGGGCGCAGCGGCAATTATGGCCAACACAGCGATTGCCAGCGCCGGCGACCTGCCGCTTATGGCCAGTGCCTTCCGTGATGCTATCAACGCCGGCCGCAAGGCTTATCTTGCAGGCTGCGGCAGTGTCCGCGACACTGCCAGCGCCAGCTCCCCGCTGACAGGCTTTTTGCATGATTGAGGTGGCAGCATGAAGAACGAAGATAAATTTTTTAACAACAGTATTTATGATGAGCAGGCAGCAGCCTTCAGCGAAAAACAGTTAACCGACCCGATGCAATATCAGGAGGGCATGGAAATTATCGACTCCGATATTTTCGATAAAGTGCAGACTGCCCGCGCCGCTTACGATTATAATAAATATACGGAAGCAGACGTGCTTGCAGCCCTCGCTCACAGCGAGCGTACACCCGAGGACTTCGCGGCCCTGCTTTCGCCTGCTGCTCTGCCTCTTTTAGAGGAAATTGCCCATGCCGCACAAATTGAGCGCCAGCGTTACTTCGGCAATAACGTTACCTTTTTTACGCCACTGTATATCGCCAACTACTGCGAAAATTACTGCATTTACTGCGGCTTCAACAGCCATAATAAAATTCAGCGCGCCTGCCTGAGCAGCGAGCAGATTGCTGCCGAAATGCAGGCAATTGCCGCCACCGGCCAACAGGAAATTCTCATTCTCACCGGTGAAAGCCGCAAAATGAGTGACGTGCATTACATCGGCGAGGCCTGCAAGCAGGCACGCCAATACTTTAAGGTTGTGGGCGTAGAAATCTATCCGCTCAACAGCGATGAATACGCTTATCTGCATGAATGCGGCGCAGATTACGTAACTGTTTTCCAGGAAACATATAATAAAGATAAATACGCACAACTGCATCTGGCAGGTCATAAGCGCGTTTTCCCCTACCGTTTTTACGCACAGGAGCGCGCCCTGCGCGGCAAAATGCGCGGCGTCGGCTTCGCCGCTCTGCTCGGCCTAGACGACTTCCGTCGCGACGCCCTTGCTACCGGACTGCATGCCTACCTGCTGCAAAAGAAATATCCGCATGCGGAAATCGCCTTCTCCTGCCCCCGCCTGCGTCCCATCATCAACAATGACAAAATTAAACCGATGGACGTGCACGAGCGCCAGCTGCTGCAGGTTGTCTGCGCCTACCGCCTGTTCATGCCCTTCGCCTCGATTACCGTTTCCAGCCGCGAATGCGCGCGCGTGCGTGATAACCTGATGCTCATTGCCGCCAACAAGATTTCCGCTGGCGTCAATACAGGCATCGGGGCGCACAGCAAAAAACAGGAGCTGGGCGATGAGCAGTTTGAGATTGACGACAGCAGAAGCCTGCAGGAAATCTATGATGCATTGCTGAAAATCGGTCTGCAGCCTGTAATGTCGGAGTACGTTTATGTCTGAGCTGCCGCTGATTGCCGTTACGGACAGCGCCAGCTGTCCCCGTCCGCTAGCTGAGCAAATAGAGCGTCTGGCAAAGCTGACGGAGCTGCGTCCGCAGGCTGTCATCCTGCGTGCGAAGTCTTTAGATAAAGCAGCCTATCGCACGCTCGCGCTGCAAGCACAGCAAAGCTGCGAAGCTGCAAGTATAGCGCTCATTTTGCACAGCGATTGGCAGCTTGCACGCAAGCTAGGCATACAAAATTTGCATCTGCCGCTGGCTCTGCTGCGCCAACTGCCAACGTGCGAGCGTACGCATTTCACCTGGCTTTCTACCTCAGTTCACAGCGTAGAAGATGCAATCGAAGCACAAGCACTTGGTGCCACCGTGCTCATCGCCGGGCACATCTACACTACACAGTGCAAGGCCGGCCTTGCGCCACGCGGCCTCGGCTTTCTGCAAAGCGTCTGCAGCGCTATAAGCCTGCCGGTTTACGCCATCGGCGGCATAGGCTTCGATGCTGCGCAGCACGCCGAACTTCAAGCGAATGGAGCACGCGGAGCGTGCGTAATGAGCGCTTATATGAGGCTGTAATAATGTTTGGTAAAAGTTGTGAAAAATCGCCCTGCAAAATTTGACATCGGCCTCCAGAACATCTATGATTAAGAGAGGAATTTGTAAGCAACATATTTATTTCTGTCCCAAAGCACAAGAGGAGGCAAAAACGAAATGACTATGAATATCTGGCATGACATTGACCCCAAACGTATCTCTCCTGACGATTTTATTGCAGTTATCGAAATTCCCAAAGGCTGCAAGGTTAAGTACGAGCTGGACAAGGAAACCGGCCTGCTCAAAATGGACCGCATCCTGTACACCGCAACCCACTATCCTGCAAACTACGGCTTTATTCCCCGTACCTATGCAGCAGATAACGACCCGCTGGACGTATTGGTTTTATGCTCCGAAAACGTTGTACCGATGACCTTGATGCGTTGCTACCCCATCGGCGTTATCATCATGGAGGACAGTGGTGATATGGACGAAAAAATCATTGCGATTCCCTTCGGTGACCCGATGTATAATTCCTACAAATCCATCAGCGAGCTGCCGCAGCATATCAGCGATGAAATGATTCACTTCTTCAGCGTGTATAAATCACTTGAAGGCAAAAGCACAGCTCTTGAAGAGGCGCATGATGTAGACAAAGCAAAGGAAATCATCAAGCAGTGCCAACAACGCTATAAAGATACCTTTTGCTGAAAAATAACCACTTAAAAAAAGGCTATTGCGTAAAATTGCTTACGCAGTAGCCTTTTTAGGTTGAAGCAGCTCTTCCGCCCACAAAAAAAGGACTGCCTTTCGCAAATGCGTCCAGCAGCCATAAAATAAGGGAAAGCGTATTTAGTTAAGAAGCAGCGGCTCACGCCAATGCTTCTTTTTAGTTGCCGCGTACATATTCACGCGGCACACGCGGGCTCACGTCGCAGATAATTTCATAGCAGATAGTATCCGCCCATTCCGCAACCAGCTCCATTGGCAGCTCACGGCCGCCAAACACGATAACCTCGCTACCCAGCTTAACGTCCGGAATATCCGTCACGTCCAGCATCGTCTGGTCCATGCACACGCGTCCGATAATCGGCGCCTTCATGCCGTTAACCAGCATATACCCGCGGTTAGACAAGCGGCGGCTTACGCCGTCGGCATAACCGATAGGCACAGTAGCGATAACACTGGGTCTCGTCAATGTATAGGTTCTGCCATAGCCGATGGTTTCACCGGGCGGCAGTGTTTTCACAAAAGCAACCTGCGTCTTCACAGTCATAACAGGTTCAAAATCCTTGTAGCAGTCAATCATATGCGCCGGGTGCAGTCCATACAGGGTAATTCCCTGACGCACCATATCCAGCTGATATTCCTGCAGCTCCGTCAGCGCAGCACTGTTGGCGATATGACGGATAGGTATATGCACTCCCTCCGCTTCAATCAGGCGCAGCGCCTCCTGAAAGCGTTCAAACTGATAGGCAGCATACTGCTTATCATCGGCGTCGGCAGTCGCAAAGTGACTGAACACGCCCTCAATATAGATACCGGGCAAGGACGCTGCCAGCTTGGCAAACCTGCCGGCATCACGCACATGCACACCGATACGGTGCATACCTGTATCAATCTTAATATGTATTTTAGCCTTAGTATGCAGCTTCAAAGCAGCCGCATTCAAAGCATATAAGCGTTCTTCATCAAATACTGCATGGCTAATATCATAGCGCACGCAGATTTCCGCAACCTCCGGCAGCATTGAGCCAAGCACCAGAATCGGTGTTTCAATACCGGCCTCGCGCAGCTTCACGCCCTCCTGCAGGAGAGCTACCGCAAAAAAGTCTGCACCGTTACGCGCTGCTTCCTGCGCTACGCGCACAGCGCCATGACCATAGGCATCTGCCTTGACGACAGCACATAATTTGGTTGTCGGCTTCAGATTGGCCTTAGCCATCTGCACGTTATGTGCAACTGCATCTAGATTTATTTCTGCCCACGCACCACGTTGAATATGCACAATGGCATCCTCCTAAGCTTATCGTCCATAAAATAAGCCGCAGGCAAAGCATCGTTGCTGCGGCATCAAACTTACCCTGGAATTTTGTTTAGCATACATTATATTTTACAAAACTCTAGTATTAGCATATAACCAACAGGGGATTTTGTCAATATTTTATTTTTTTATCGAGTTGCAGTTTTTAGCATGCGGACAGCCGGAACAGCCGTTGCACCCGCCGCGATACTTTTTACCAAAATAACTGCGCACTGCCAAAATCACCAGTACCACTAACAAACCGCCAATAATATAGGTTGCCATCAGTCTGCCTCACTTTATAATTATCAACATTTACTATATTCGCCAAGAATTCTAGCTATAGTGTAAACCAAAATTATGCTTTTGACAAATGAATTCTTTGTGAAAGAGCGGTAGAAAGGATGATGCGAGAAGAAAGCAAAAAACGAGCAATCTATATAATAACAAATAAACAATTCTTATTATTACTACTATCTGCGCAAGTTCAAGCCTATAATAAAATTATCCTTTACAATTATTGGATGCTATCTTCGGAAGTATAATATATTCTATTGATAACATGTACGCCAAAATTATTAAATAATGAATAATTTTTCAAACTGCATTATCCAAGAGATACACCTTCTGTTCTGAAATCACTAATTCCAAGCCACTTTTGATATCAAAATCAGCTTTGATATTTCTCGAGATTATCTAGTATTTTTTTAATTATACCATCAAATTGAGAATCAAAGTCTTCCTTCTTTATTTTAAATTCAAAACCACTTACAGTATTACCGAATGATTTAGTTGTTCTGTCACGTTCAGGCATTGCAATTTCGTATTCTTTCAGTTCTTCTCTATAAATAACCTCAATAAGATAGTGCATATTAAAAAAACGATTCCATGTTTTATATTTTGTTTTTTTAAATGGATCAGCAAATTCTTCTTTATCATATTTGTAGTTTTCTAAGCTAAGCATTAGATATCTAAATACTCTTTCTTTCAATGATTTAATATCAATATTTTCAATAATACTACCAATGCTCCTACTAAATCCAATGCTTGTAACATGCAATATCAAAATAGATATATCTTTTGTGTTTTTTTCTATATATATGTTTAATAATCCTTTCATTTTGCCACCTACTCTACAATAGCGATATTCGTATTATTTTCGGCAGCAAGGTCGGCTTTTCCTGCTTCACTGGCTTTATAACCTTACCTACTTAAAGGCAAACCATATAAAAAAGACACTATCTGATCACGACAATCAACAAACAATAAAGAATATACACCTCTACTATCATCAAAAATCAACAAAACCTTCCCTTTTTTATATATTGTTTTCTTTGCATTTGACTCTATTATTATCCAACCATTTTTATTGATACTTTCCTTTAACTGTTCAGATATATCTATATTTTTGCAACTCAAAACACAGTTTAAAGTACAATCTCCTAAAATATATCTTTGCGTTTCGAGCTTAACTACCTTTGCTTCAGTCGGCACCCTCAAATGAATCAATTGCAAATACATAGCTCTTTCTTTGTTTATTACATCATTGCTGTATTTTAACAAAGCATTTGAATATACCAATACTGCAGCACAAAATAAACTTAAAACTGCTGTTACAATAAACTGTTTCTTCATATTATCCCCCATGTTTATAGAAGCGTTACCATTATATTGTACTTATGAATATCTTTTATGTATTGTATTCTATACTCTAATCTGTTATCTATATATACCCTTGAGGTATCTCCATTTCGCTTGCTCAATTTATATCCGTCGTGTTTATTAAATATTGCTTCCGAAATCTCATCAAATCCCATATTAGAATTAAAGCTCATATTAATCACTGCCACTCTACCACTACTCTTACCAGGATTAAAAGAAATGTAGAAATTACTTATATCACTTTTAGGTAAGTCTAACCTTAAAACCTTTTCAAGAGCAATATCCATATGTGAAATAGCATAATCCTCCTCTACCAAATTTCTAGTATTGGGGGAAAAAATGCATAAACAAAACACAATTACCTCTGTTAGTAAAATATATACTATCGACTTATGTGTTACCATAACCGAACTCCTTTACATCACCATGTAATCGAATAATCAACACTTGCACCTACTGAAAATCCAACCCCAATCATTAATATTTTATAATTATCAGGTGTAATACCATAATAAACACCGTCAAATGCTTCTAACTTTCCGCCAACAGAAACTCCCCTCAATATGTAAAGCCTTTGCTACTGACTAGCGACCTTGTTTCGAAACTATACTACGCTTGCATTCAAACCACAGGAAGTTGTACGTTCACCAAGCACAAGCTCTCACCTGCGACAGAACTATTTCTGAAATTTTTTTAAGAATGATGGAGTAAGCAAAAATGCCAACAACAGCTTTTGACAAAGACAAAGACAAATTATAGCCGCTTTTGCAGTCTTCATATCAACATTAAGGATACCCTATTTGGAGCGGAATAGTACTTTTAGTTTGTAACCAAAAAGATTATACAATCTACCTTTCTGAAATTTTTTTAAGAATGATGGAGTAAGCAAAAGTGCCAACCATAGCTTTTGACAAAGAAAAAACAAAGACAAATTATAGCCGCTTTTGCAGTCTTCATATCAACATTAAGTATACCATATTGGGAGCGGAATAGTACTCTTAGTTAATAACCAAAAAACTTAAGTTTACTCCATATACATCACGTATTAAGAGCAATATATATGGTGCTATAAATACAAAAAAAACTGCAATCAACATAAAAATCAAGGTGTTTTGATAAACAAACTTTTTCCTAAATGCTCAAACTTGAAACCAAAAAGCTTAAGTTTACTCCATATACATCACGTATTAAGAGCAATATATATGGTGCTATAAATACAAAAAAAACTGCAATCAACATAAAAATTAAGGTATTTTGATAAACAAACCTTTTTCCTAAATACTCAAACTTGCTTTTATCTTTATCTCTATAATACATCATTTTTTTAGCATCATTAAAAATTTTAGTCCATAAAAATGCCATAAATATAAGTAATAACTTTATTGGGAAATATGCTTTCCACGCCTCTTCATTTATTCCACACTCTTTATTCGGTAAGATTACGCATCATTAAAAATTTTAGTCCATAAAAATGCCATAAATATAAGCAATAACTTTATTGGAAAATATGCTTTCCACGCCTCTTCATTTATACCACACTCTTTATTCGGTAAGATTATATATATAAGATAGAATATAGAATAGAATATCATGTAGTTCTTTATGTAGCGACTAGTTATCTGTTTCATGATTTTGTTTTAACTCCTCTATGGTTTTTACGTCCATTAAAATTCCTATATCATTTAACATCTCTTTTACTCTTGTTCTTTCAAAATCACATTTAACATCTCTTTTACTCTTATTCTTTCAAAATCATCTGTAATTACTTTATCCCAATTTATATTATCAACTCTCCCTTTCTTAATTGCAATAGTGAAGGAACTAGCATCGCCATATATACTAATTACTTTAGCTGTTATATCTAATTTATTATAAAAATTATTTCCTAAATTATCTTTAATAACATTATATTTTTGGCTATCGTTATCAATCAGATCATGTTAGCTATAGGAAAATATCGCTGCCACAATGGAATATCACTCATATCATTGTAATAAAACCCAAGAATCATTATAAACAGAAAATATATTATTACTCTTCTCATTTGTTTAAGATGCCACCTGCTGTTTTTATATAAAATAATAGACCTGCATGATCTAATGTATCTTTCAATTTTTTTTGTTCAAAGTTGATTGTTACTTATATTAGTAGTATTGCCAAAGACATCTTCTCTCTTTAAAGTAACAGTATGATTTTCAAGAGATATTTCTTTGATAAGGCATTAATGTACCTATACTATTTTCTTCATGTTGTGCTGGAAATTACCTCGCCTTCTAAATCAGTATTTTTTCCAATGCCAAAGCCATCTTTGCCTGCGTAAATACCGCTTTGGTCTGTAACGCTTTCATATTTGCTATCAACATTATCCTTGCTAACATTGCCACTAATTCCAGCAAAATCAGCTTTGATATTCCTCAA